>JAWODE010000084.1:0-13444 GCA_046483455.1 Candidatus Hydrogenedentota bacterium
GAAGAGTCGGAGCGTGAGGTGATGGAGTGGCGAGCTGGGGCTGGGCGGTCGCAGGGGGAGGGAACTGAAGACACACGGACGGGCACGGACGGGCACGGACGGACACGGACGACACGGACGACATGGACGATATGGACGGGGTGGACGGAGCATGGATACGTGCGGTGCGTGGGCGGCAGGTTTGGGGAGGCCGGAGGTTGGAGACCACGCGGGGCGGCGTGGTCGTAGGAGCGGCGCGGTCGGGAGACCGGGCCGCAGCGGAACAAATCATCATGGGTCATGGACGATATGGACTTGTCGGAAAACATGGACTCTCCCGGAAGGTCCATCCCGTCCATGATGTCCATAAGGTCCACTTCCGAAGCTTTTTCTCGCCTCAGGTTCTCCAATCTAGCGCATACTTCCCGCCTTCGGACAGGGCGACCTTGTTCATGACGTGCACCGTCAGTTCGGCGCCGTCTTCGTGGACGGCCGCCTCGACCCACGCGCGGGGGATACCGTCTTCACTGAACAACCATGCCAGGGCGGGGAGGTTAACGAGATGCACCCCATCGCGCTGTTGCTGCGACCAGACATGGCTGTGGCCGTAAAAGAAGGCTTTGACCTGCTTGCGCGGCTGGATGACCTTCCAGAACGCCTCGAAATCCAGCATGCCGTTTTCTCCTTCGGGATAATGGTGCGCCATCAGGAGGGCGGGTTTATCAGGTCGTTTGTCGAGCTCTTGGGCCAGCCACTCTACTTGGGCTGCGCCCAATTCCCCCGGGGTGAAATCCGTCTCGCGATTCGAGTCCAGGATGAACCATGTGGCGTTTGGGGCATCCAGGATATAAGCATGCTTGTCCTCGACCGACCCCGCACTCAGTTTCTGGTGCTCGGGAAACACCCCCCAGAACCGCTCACGGTTGTCGTGATTGCCCATTGCAAAATGGAGCGGAATGTTGGCATCCGCAATAGGTTGCAACTCCTCCTTGAGCGTCACGTAGTCTTTGTGCTCGCCGTGGAGATACGCGCAGTCTCCCGCAATCAGCAGGCCCGCTGGTGTGTAGTCGAGTCCAAGCACGCCCTCGCGCATAACCGCGAGTTTCTCAACGGGCTTGATGTTGGCGGAACCTCCGGTCTTTTCGCGGTCACCGGGAATATGCGTGTCAGCCAGCAGTATCCATCGGTCGGCTTTCGGCTCCTGCGCCCGGGACGTAAGCCCCCATCCAAGGACAGCCGCCCCCGCGGCGGACGATGCAAGAAACGTTCTTCTCGAAATCCGGCGAGGCAAGAGCACAGTGAATCTCCTTGTTCGGGATCATCTGTCATTTCACACCGAATAAGATACTCGGAAACGCGCGAAAAATCACGTGTATTCGGGCACGTGCCGGAGTGCCCCCCGAGTGCCTATTTGAATTCCCGGGCCTGAGTAAACACTATGCTGGGGAAAATCCTAAATCAACCTGAGGTCCAAATGTTTCCAAAACCGTAGGGACGCACACAGGAGGCACTATGCTCGAATTCTTTCAGGTAGGCCGCGCACTACTCGATAACGTGGAAAAGACCCAAGCCGAATCGATTCGGAAAGCGGCGGACATGATCGCCGAAAGCCTGATGAATGACGGCGTCTGGCACGTTTTCGGCACCGGACACTCCCATTTTCTCGGCGAAGAGGTCTATTACCGCGCTGGCGGCCTTGCGCCAGTCAACGCAATCTTGTTTCCGGCACTCATGCAGCACGAGGGCCCCGCCACCAGCACCCAGCTCGAACGCATGCCCGGTCTGGCCAGGATCGTGCTCGATAAGGCTGCCCCGCGCCCCGGCGAAGTCTTGACCATTGTGTCCAACAGCGGGAAAAACGCAGTGCCCGTGGAAATGGCCCTCTACGCCAAAGAAAAAGGGCTTAAGACCGTCGCCATCACCTCGCTCAACCAATCCAAGGCCGCGAAACTGGGCACTGGGCAAACGAAGAAACTGTATGAGGTCTGCGACGTAGTCATCGACAATTGTGGTTCGGCGGGCGATGCGGCGCTCACGGTTCCCGGCACGGAATTGATGACAGCGGCGACTTCGAGCTTTGTCGGGATCGCCGTCATGGAACAAATCGTCTATTGGGTATGCTGCACGTACGCCGAGGCCGGCAAAGAGCCACCGATCTTCAAGACCGCGAACTTGCCCGGTGGCGACGAATGGAATGCGCGCCTCATCCAGCAGTACGGCGGCCGCGTCAATCTGAAATAGGAAGCTTTCTGTGCGTTTGGAAAAACACTTCGAGAAAACTTCGGTTCTTCGTGCCAGGATTCGAATTTGTGTAGCCGGAATAATGGCGGGTTGGAAAACGCGCTGCTCCTTAAAAACTCAGAACATACAACCGCAGCGGGTCTTGTGTCCGCCGCTGGGGGCGTGTCTAAGTATTCATGCGTTGCATGCACATTGGCGAAAAGCTTTCGGGACAGACCCCGGTTTACTGCGTAAACCGTCGGGTCAGTCCCAGCTTTTCGCACGACGGCAAAGTTAGGACTCCCGTGGGTGCGTCACAACATACCGAATCGATTAAGAGCCGGGCCGCCGAGCTGGGTTTCGACGCCTGCGCGGTTGCTAAAGCCGACACCGTCGATTCCGAGGACTTCCTCGGCCAATGGCTTGCCCGCGGATATCACGCGGACATGGCGTGGATGGCCCGTACAAAAACCATACGCCAGGACGTGCAGACGAAACTTCCCGGCACGCGATCGGTCGTTGTTGTCGCGCGCAATTACAATCATCCCCGCCCCGCCGCGGAACCGGGCACCGGCCGGGTCTCGCGCTACGCATGGGGCCGGGATTATCACCGCGTGCTGCGGAAGCCCCTCCATAGCTTGGCAACGCACATCGAATCGCTGGGGAAAAACGTCGCGACGTACTGCAGCATCGACAGCGGGCCCGTGCTCGAGAAATTCTGGGCGGCGCGTGCGGGAATCGGTTGGATTGGCAAGAACAGCCTCATTCTACGTCAGGACTTGGGCTCGTGGTTTTTTCTGGGGATCATCCTGACGACGTTGGAATTGCGTCCCGACGCCCCGATGCGCGATTTCTGCGGCGCCTGTAGACGCTGTATTGACGCCTGTCCCACGAACGCCATCGTCGAGCCGCGCGTGGTGGATTCGCGCCGTTGCATCTCCTACCACACCATCGAAAATCGCGGGGATATTCCGGGAACCTTGCGCTCCCATCTCGACCATTGGGTGTTCGGTTGCGACATCTGCCAGGAGGTCTGTCCGTGGAACAGCAAGGCGCCCACAACCAACGAAACGGATTTTTACCCCCGGCCGAACCATGCAAATCTGTCTCTCGAAGGGCTGGAAGAAATGACTGAAGAAGAATTCAAAGACGAATTCGAGGGCACCCCGATCATGCGGGCCAAACTGGCCGGGATGCAGCGAAACGCCCGGATTGTGCGAAAGAACCAAGAGTAGGATGGCGCCATAGCAGGAGGGCTCCAGCAATCTTTCGCAACGGGAAGAAGATCCAGAACAATTTCACTACAAGTTCGTATGAGTAGTGGCATCTCGGATATCGAGGCCTTCTTCTGGTCCGCGCCTTGGACTGCAAGAGCGGTTTTCCCCATGGGACGCTCGTCCAGTGCCAAGACCTCATCCGGTGTAAGACCGGCGCCCCTAGTGGTCGTTCCCTCCCCTGGTGGCATTTTTTTCGACCGGCGAGGGCGCCGGTCCCACACCCGGTTCTACAACAGAGAATCCAAACGGGGCGCCTGCGCTAGAAAACGTAGTGACAAGGCTTCAATCGGTAGCGTGCGGGCTATGGTACCTCTTCTTCTTGCTCCGAGGGCAAGTTTGGCATCTGCGCAAGAGCGGAGGTCAGGATGTCGACGATAAGTTGGTTCTTGCTGGTGTTTTCAGCCTTCGCCGCCAAGCGGATGGCTTCATAGAGGTCCGAGGGCAAACGGAGCGCAATCTTGCGGGTTTCAAACATACTGGCGCTGGTCAAATCCGGCGGGGGCACGGCAGAAGAGTGCTCTTCACTATCGAACAACTCCGGCTGGCTTGGCGGCGCTTCGTGCAGGTGGCTCATGTCCTCCTCAGGGAAGCAGTGCTCGAGGATTTCGATGTTGCTCAGGTCGGCGTCAATGAGTTCCTGAACATGTCCCCTCCCCCCCATGCCGCGCAGATGGCGCGCAATGCCGGCGGACGTCATGGCAAAACCGCTCTCGCGCACAAACTCGACTGCTGCATCCCCCTCGAGACCAAGCCGCACGGCCTCGATAATCCGTTCCCGCTTGGCATGGGTCATTTTAGACTTAGGCATGGCCCGTCCCTCGTTGTCCGCAAGCCTCAACCCCCGAAACTAACGGATTGGCGCGGACGCCTTCTCGCATTGGCCGCGGCATTCCTTTAACTCCCTTCATCTTAGTAAGATAATGCAAAAAAGGCAACTACGGCTGGTGAAGCACATGGATAGACGGGATACACGCCGATTCCTTGGGGTGGTAACGTTCGGTTTGTTGGTACTCGCAAACGGATGCGGACCCTGTTACGAAGACGCCGCAAACCTCGACACCCCAAATCAAGGCATCGTGTGCCTGGGAGACAGTCTGACCCGGGGTTACGGCGCCACTGCAGGCAACAGTTACCCGGAGCAATTGTCGCGTATCGTCGGTAAACCCGTCGTTAATGCGGGCATCGACGGCAATACGAGCGGCGACGCATTGGAGCGCCTCGAGAGGGACGTCCTTTCACGTTCTCCGCGGCTGGTCATTGTCTTGTTGGGCGGCAACGATTTCTTGCAACAAATTCCGCGCGAAGAAACCATCGCGAATCTTGATCGAATCGTTGCCCAATGCGTCGCGGCGGGGTCCATAGTGGTGGTGGTGCATTTGAAAGCCGGATTCTTGTCGAACCCCTACCGCGACGGTTTCGAAAGCATTGCTGAGCGACACGGCGCGGTGTTTGTGCCCCGAATTCTGAAGGGCATTTTCGGAAAACCCAGTTTGATGACCGACCAAATCCACCCCAACGACCGCGGTTATGCCCTCATGGCGGAGCGTATCGCGGAAGTTGTGGTCCCCCTTCTTGAAATGGCGGACAAGTACCGCGACTGATACGCCGTTCGCTGGTCTATTCGATACGTTCCGCCCCGCGGATGCGCAACACGAGGGGATTGGGCCAGGTGCGGTCGTTGTAAATGCGTTGAGCGCGCATGACGGACACCGAAATGCCGGTCTCAGCATTCTCCCAGGTAGTCGAGGCATCCACGTCGGGCTGATACTCGAGGACTTCGCCCGACTGGCCAAGCACATCGACGCGGGTCTCAGGTACGCTTCGGAGACCCGGCACTGCGACAGTCTTTCGCTCGCCCCATTTCCAGTCCAAACCGGTCAGGATGGCGTATAGCGCGCCATTCTCCATGTTTCGGGTAAACCAGATGTTTTCGTGGTGCGTGCTGTGCCAGGGGCGTGTATTGAAGACGGCCTCGCCGTTGATGAAATTCCACAACGCCAACTCGCGGAGCCGCCGCTCCTGCTCGAAAGGGATCTCGCCATCGGGGGTAGGGCCAACATTCAGTAACAGATTTCCACCCTTGGCACGGGTCTCGATAAGCATTTCGATAAGCGTTGTACCGGACTTGTACGTTTCATTCGTAGGTTTGAACTGCCACTGCGTTCCCATGGTGAAACAGGCTTCCCAGGGCCCCTTGACGGGCTTACCGGGAATCTTCTGTTCAGGGGTTTCCATAGCGCCTCGCGTAATGACGATATCCGGCTGGAGGTCCCACGCAAGGTCGGCGAGTTTCGTGGGTACGCCATCGATAAACAACACGTCGATTGGCCCGTAATTGGTCAAAAGCTCGCGCAACTGCTTCAAATTGTGTTCCATAAGCTCGGGATTGTTGCGCGGATTCGCCTCGGGCCGTCTACGGCTGACGGCGTGCCCTTGACGGTAAAGCATCCAGAAATCGTCGGGCGAAAAATAGAATCCCACGGCGATGCCCTCGACCCGAAACGCGTCGACGACCTCGCGGGTGACATCGCGGCCGTACGGGGTATTCATTACATTAAAGTCGGTCGTCTCAGTCTCAAACATACAGAAGCCGCTGTGGTGTTTGGTCGTGAAAACAACGTAGCGAATACGCGCGATGCGGGCCACTCTGGCCCATGCGGCGGGGTCGAACTCCTTGGGCTCGAACGTGCGCGGCAATTCTTCGATGAACCGGTCGAGATACGCATCCGACGCCCCCACCATCGAATGGCTGATAACGGAGCCCAATTGCGAATCGACGCCCCAGTGGATGAACATGCCGAGCCCAAGGTCTTGGAACCACTCCAATCGCTCGGGCTTGTTACGAGAAACAGACTCGTCCGATTCCCCGGCAAACGAAAACAGGCACAACGTCAAAGAAGAGATAATCAGCAGATATTTTGCGGCGCGCGGCATAACAGCTCCTTTCCTCTCAACAGCCATCCCGGCAGAAATACGTTACCCTAGGACCGATTTTGGAGATAGCCTTTCATCAAAGGCCACAGTTTTCGGTAATGGTCAAAATGGCTTTCGTACTGCTTGGAAAACTCGCTTCGTGGCTCGAATGTCCGGTCCGGGGCAACCATGGCGCCCGCGGCTTCTTCCAGCGAGTTAAATGCCTGCGTTCCGACCGCGGCAAGCATAGCCGCGCCGAGGGCGCCTGCCTCGGTCTGTTTCGGACGCACCAGTGGGGTCTTCAAAATATCGGCGGTCAATTGCAGCCATGTATCGGACTTGCTGCCACCGCCGACGGCAGAGAAGCGAGTCACGTCGATCCCGGCTTCATGGGCGCGTTCCAGGCAATCGCGAACATAAAATACGCTTCCTTCGAGAATTCCTCGCAGAATCTCCCCGCGTTTTGTTTCGAGGCGCAACCCAACCATGACACCGCTGGAGTCCGACAGGAACTCCGGCGGGCCGGTCGTCGTGAAATGGGGCAATACGGTCACACTGGACGGGCCGTCGGGCATTTCTGCAAGAAGACGGGGGTACACATCCTCCCCGGCTTTTTGTGCAGCCCCGTGTTCGGCGGCGGCAAACGTATCGCGGTACCATTTCAACAGACAGCCCGCCTGATTGTAAATGAACGTTACAAAGCGATCGGGGACAGCGTGGTGTTCCGTATTGAGGCCCTGGGGCATCATGGCCTCGGGCGCACGCCGCTTTTCGAAAACAGGGGCCGCGCACATAAAGGTACCCATTCCGAGAAGCGCGTCTCCCGGACCGAGAACGCCCGCCCCAGCGGCATTGCTGCACTGGTCGTGTGCGCCCGTCACAATTGCGACGTCCGGGGAAAGGCCGAGTTCCTCGCCTATCGCCTTCGCTACGTGGCCGATCACCGTGCCCGAAGGAACGGTCTCCGGCAATTTGGAGACCTCGACACCCGCCCACGCGATGAGTTCGTCGGACCAGTCCTGTGAATCGACATCGAAAAGCAGCGTGCGGTTGGCAAGCGAGTAATCCACGGCGGCCTCCGCGCCCAACATGTACGGCACGAAAGCGCCCCAGAGGAGGAACTTGTCGGTACGTTTCCAAAGCTCGGGCTCATGTTTCCGGCGCCACAAAAGCTTGGTCAGCCCGTAATGGTTCCCCAGCGTGTTTCCATTGATGCGGTACAAGCGGTCACTGTCAAGGCGTTGGCCAAGGTCTTCCAGGAATTCCCCGCCGCGCTCGTCGAAATTAAGCAGCGAGGGACCTAGAATCTTCCGTTCACGCGACACGGGCACCATGGCCTCGCCCAAGGAGGAAACGCTTAACGCCGTGATCGGATCACTTGCGCAGGCGGCACTCACCTGGGCAATGCAATCCTTAATCTCCTGCCATACCGCGGGAGCTTCGAGTTCCGCCCAACCCGGCTCGGGGGCATTCACGTCGTACTCGCGGTACGCCGAGGCGAGAAGCGCACCATCCTTGCGAAATGCACACGCCTTGCATCCGGTTGTACCAACGTCAATTCCCAGAAAACTCATACTCTTTCGCCGGTTCTCTCAGCCATGCAGCGTATATTCAAAGAAGTTTGTGGCGTGTTCCCGCGATGCCGAAGTAATCGCGGATGAACCAACAGGTCCGGTCGTACGTGGCCTCCTGACCCGCCTCGACGCTGTCTTGTTCGCGCCAGGCTTGTTCATAGGCTTGGCGAATCTCGGTACCGATGTTCACCTTGGCAATGCCGCGTTTGACGCCTTCGAGAACGTACTCGCGCTGGACGCCCGACCCCCCATGAAGCACGAGGGGCACCTTCGTAGCCTCGCGCAAGGCGTCCAGGTGGTCGAGGTTCAGGCGCGCTTCCACCTTCTTCTGGTCGCGCAAGGCGCCGGAAACCGCGCCATGAATATTGCCCACGGCGACGGAAAGCCAATCGCAACCGGATGCTTCGACAAAACGCCGCGCCTCGTCCACATCGGTGAAACCGCGCCCCGAGGCAAACATTTCTTCGTATGGTGGCGGAGGCCCGGCCTCGTGGCCCAACACGGCCCCCAACTCGGCTTCACAGGGAACCCCGGATTTGTGCGCAAGGTCCGCCACCTCGAGCGTCACTTCGATGTTCTCGTCCAGCGACAGCCTCGAGCCATCGACCATGACCGATTCGTATCCCAGCGACAGGGCCTCCTCGATAATGCTCCGGTAATCCACGCGTTTGTCGTCCTCGTCAATAACGGGTACGTGGTCGAGATGCAGACGCACCTCGGGCTGCGCCCACTTGTCGTACTCCTCTTTTACGGGGCCCAACCCTTTTCCTTCGAACTTGTACCATTCGAGGCGCGCGGTTTCGACAAGAGCAAAACTCTCGGAATCCGTTACAGCCCGTACTATGGGTTCAATCATCGGCAGGTAGGGCACATTAAATGCCGGCACGACAACTCTCTGTTCAAAAGCCCGCTGGACGATTGCTGCCGTATCGCTCATTCGCACGCTCCCTGCGGCAGCGTCGCGTTCATGTCCAGATAGTACTCGAGGGCTTCGGCAAGGGGAGCAGCAAAGCGCCCGGGGGTAGCGCTGACATGGTGGCGATGCCCGTGCTTACCCACATGTAAAAGCACGTCTTGAAGCTTCTCGATATAGGCAACGCCCGCGCACCCGAAGTAATCTTTAGGAATGGGGTCTTTTGTGAACTCACCATGTCCGAGATAGAAGCGTGGTTTGCCTTCATGCGTCATCATGCTGGAGAACGTAAACTTCCCGGGCGCGATCAATCCTTGATTGCAGCCATAGCCCTTCCCCTCCCCCACCGCATTCGAAAGGATCGCGTGGTCCGTAATCCGGCCTTTGCCCTGCATCAAGGACGGCGGGATCGGACCGCAGTGGAACAGGATGCACTTGTCGTCATCGTCCTTATAGTTGTTGTTCCAGTCCAGGCACATGACGGGTTTTTGTGAAGCCTGTTGCAGGGCGTACATCGCTACGGCATTACCGACATCGACTTCGCACGCCGCAGGCATTCCCCGTTGGTTGTAATCGCCCATCAAAATGCACGGCGAGATGCCGAGCTGCTCCTGCAACTCAATCCAGCAGCGCAACGCAAACGCATCCAGCCCGTATTCCTCAATCAACTGGTCAATAGCCAATCCCAGCCGCACGATATGGTCTTTTGCGGCATCGGGGACGCCTTCCCAGGAAGCCAGCTCTTCAAGATGCGCTTTTTTCTCCTTGTATGCCGCGTCTTCCTTGATATCTTTTATGCGCTTGAAGACGTCGCTGAGATCGATCGTTTCCATGGTAATGCCGTGGCGTTGTAGGGCGACTTCGTCGATGCGCACGGTCTTAAACGCCGTGGTCCGGGCTCCAATCGCGCCCACGGTCATGCCGCGCACACCATTCACCACCCGGCAAAGCGTGCCGAAATAGTCGACGTTCTCCTTAAACCGATCATTGGTGGGATGGACGGTGTGGGGTTTGAGGGCCGTGTATTTAAGGCCGTACTGGAAAAATACGTCCATGACAGAGAACTTGCCGCAAAAAGAATCACGCCGCACGGCCGGGGCCATCTTGTCCAGCTCGTCTGGATAAGCCTGGATGAGGATCGGCACATCGGCCTGGCGCAGGGCGGTAACCGCGCCCGTTTCGTCGCCAAAATTCGGCAGGGAAAGAATAATTCCCTGGTACTTGCCCCGGTTCTCGTACAAAAAGTTCGCGAAGACTTCGCCTTCTTTGGCCGTTTCAACAGCGCCGTGCCGCGTGGCGCTTTCATCCAGCATCAGGTAGTCGTATCGCAATTCCGTAAGCACCCGCGGGAGTTCCTCGCGCGCTTCTTTCATCAATTCCGACGGGAAAAACCCCCGGTTCCCGAAAAAGAGCGCGAATGTGGTTTTCTTGTTCCCCATGGCGGTTTCCTTCCAGTTCTTGCTTTGCCAGCCCCGACACGCGCTAGTATACTGCTATCAAGAGAAGCCTTCCAGGAAGGAGAGACCCTCATGAAATCTGCGTTGGTATTGGCGGCGGGCGAGGGCAAAGGCGCCTGGCCATTTTGCGGAATTCGCCAGAAATGCACCGTGCCTGTCATCAACGTTCCGATGGTGCGGCGGATGGTTCTCGACCTCATTCAACTCGGCGTTGACGAGATCGTTGTGGTAATCGGTAACCGCGGCGAGGCCGTCCGGAGCTGCGTAGGCGATCTGCCGCAAGTGCGGTTCGTGGAACAGCGCATTCTGAAAGGTCCTGCCGACGCTGCCCTTTGCGGCATCGACAGCCTCACGGGCGATAATACGCTTGTCTGTTACGGCGACATCGTGACCACGCAAGAAACCCTCCGGCAGTTCCTGGACGAATACCGGAAGCGGAAAGCCCACGCCATGCTGCTGGCGGCGCCGTGTCCACCGGAAGCGCCGCACTGGATAAGCTTGCGTGTTGGAAAAGACAGTCTAGTTGAAGAAGTGATCGGGCATGGCGACCGGTCATTACCGCGCTTCGGGGGCGTCGCCGCCGCGCGCACGGAAACGCTGAAGACGTATCTCCTGCGTAATCCAGGCATGGTGACCAGCGTTGAAATCGGCGCAATGCCTGCGCCCGAGGGCGACGTGGCACAGAGTTTCGCTCTAATGATTCGAGATGGTATCGAGGTGCACGCTTGCGAGGCCACGGATTTCGTCATCGACGTAGACCGCGCCTGGCAGATCGCCCAGGCGAACCGCGCGGCAGCAAAGCATGCGACGGACACGATTGAGAACACCGTTCTGGGGGAGGGAGCGTATATCGACGATGGCGCGGAGATTCCGAATGACGCGCGGTTCATTTTGGGGCCTGGGGCGCGCATCGGCAAGGGCTGCCATATCGGGGGTTCGATGATCCTGGGCCGGAACACGCAGATCATCAACGGCGCCATCGTAGGCGGGGGTGTCTGCGTGGGCGACGATACCTTCATTCGCGATTACTGTGTAGTAAACGATCACGCCGTCATCGGCTCGAAGTCGCTGGTGAAACATGACGCCGAGTTTGAAGGCGTGATGTTCGACGTCGTGTATCTCTACCACTACTGCTGCATCACCGCGTTGCTGGGCAACAATGTGGACATTGGCGCAGCCACCGTCTGCGGCACATTGCGCTTTGACAACGGCACCAAAACCCAAGTGAACAAGGGCCACAAGGAAGTGCCCGACCCGCGGTTCGGAGATATGACCATTATCGGCGACTATTCCCGAACGGGCGTGAACGTCATGTTCATGCCGGGCGTGAAAGTCGGTTATTACGCGTGCGTGGGCGCAGGCGCGATCGTCTACGAAGACGTACCCGAACGCACGCTGTTACTGCCAAAACAAGAACATGAATTAAGACCATGGGGACCGGAACGATACGGCTGGTAAACGCAACCCGGCCGGCAAACAGGAGGCGATCATGTCGTTTATTCAAGGTGGCGTTATTCCAGCGCTGTTGACACCCTTCACCAAGAGCGGAAAGCAAGTAGACCACGAAAAAGCGGCGGGGCTGGCCAAGTTTCTGGCCGATAAGGGCGTGCACGGGCTCTTTGTGGCCGGGACCACGGGCGAGGGCATGCTAATGACGCTCGACGAGCGCAAGCAAATGCTCGAAACGGTTATCAAGGCCGTCGGCGATCGCGTCGACGTAATCGCCCACACCGGGTGCCTGGACACCGCGAGCACCATTCACCTGACGTGCCACGCCGCGCAGGCGGGCGCAAAGGCGGCCGGAATCGTGGCTCCCGGCTTCTACGGGTATGACGACGTGTCGCTCGCTTTACATTACAAAGCGGTGGCCCAAGCGGCTAAAGGATTCCCCATCCTCTTCTACAACCTGCCAGCCTGCGCACGGAATGCCCTATCCGCCGAATTCATGGTGGAGCTGGCCGGCAAGATTGACAACATCCGGGGCGTCAAAGACAGCAGTGGCGATTTTGTGCACCTTGGCGAGGTTTTGGCTCACGCACCGGACGATTTTATGGTCATCAATGGCGTGGACAACTACAGCTTCCAAGCCTTGATTACCGGGGCGCATGGATGCGTTGCCAGCGCCGCGAACGTGGTGCCTGAATTGTTCTTGGCCATTCTCAAGAGCGTGAAAAAAGGCGACCTCGAGGCGGCTTGGCGCCACCAGAAAAAATTGAGTGCCGCTGCCAAACTCTTGCGATACGGCGCAATGGTGGCTTACTACAAGGAAGGGTTGCGCCTGCGCGGATTCGATCCTGGTTTTGTGCGTCCCCCCCAGCGGGAACTCACGGCCAAAGAACGAGAGGGTTTCGCCAAGGCCATGCACGCCGCGGGACTGGTTTGACCCTCCATTAAGATCTCAACCACAAATCCACCGGGAGAAAAAGAACAAAAGAACGTTTGCGTCGGATGCGGGCGGCGAACGGCAGACCGCACATTTCCGGTTCTCATCTAAGTATTAAGCATCTGCGTCATCCGCGGATAGACAAGCAAGATGGCAAGGTCATCCGAATTGGGTATGCGGAATGCGCTATTCCCCCTCGCGCTCGCGGGATTTAACCTGATTCCAGCGGTCGATAGCGTCCTCGGCGCTCGACGCCTTGGTATCCCCGAAAACATGCTCGTGCCGGCGAATCATCTTGTCGTGGGCCTTTTTGATGGCGTCGCGGAGATTAAAGCGTTGTTCGTCTTCGGCGGCTGCCGCCGAAGCCAGCAGCACAAAAAATGCATCGCCCCATTCCTCCTCGATCTCGGCGTTATCGCCACCCGTAAAGGCATCCAGCAACTCGCCCCCTTCCTCTACCGCATCGGCCGCAAATTCGGCAGCGCTATGTTCGCGGTCCCAAGGACATCCCTCCGGGCCACGCAGATAACGCGCCAAATTGGCAAGGGCTTCAAACCAGTCTTTCTCGGTCTCGGGGGTTTTACGCCAGTGGGGATGCATGTTGCTGGGAGCTTCCTTTCTTTTTCTGGAAATACATACTCAAGTTTGCGGGTTTATCGGCCGATATACTTATTGCAAGGAAGCATAGCATGAAGGTTCAATGCTGCAAATGCAAACGCGTTCGCGTG
>JAWODE010000096.1:0-3409 GCA_046483455.1 Candidatus Hydrogenedentota bacterium
TGCCTCCAGGATTCGGGAGGCGGACTGCTACCTACCTTCAAGCAGCGGATCCCCAGGTCGATTTGTCATCCCTGACCCCGGAACAAAGGAGAGTCCTGCACATTATCACAGGAGAGAATAAGGCAAGCCTGCTTGAGTATCGGCACTGCCGCACCCGAGGTCCAACACGCGCAAGCGGCGGAACTCACCCAAACACCGGTCAATCAATTTCTGCAAGAATGGCCGAATCTTAATGCGCGCCACTTCATCCTCCCAATAGCGGCGCACATTGTCATACTTGCCGACCAGTCCCGAGCGCTTCGCGTAAAGCCCGCTCTTTACCGCTTCCGTATATCCCGCCATCTGATCATGTGATTCGCTAACGCTCATCTATTTTCCCTGCTTCCTCCCTTTGTTCGGTGGCTTATCCCCATGTTTTCGGCAGCACTCCGGCAACGGTCCGCTCCACTTCGGTCCGAATTTCTTCCGGAAGGGGATTGCGCGGACGCTCCATAATCTTGTTCAGCTTCTCATGGGCGGCACGCAACGCCCCGCCTTCTTTATGCTCGAGCGGATAACGCACATAGACGTTTTCCTTGGTGGGTACGGGCAGGTGATACATGAACGTACGGTTCGAACTGCCCATCACCTCGCGGATCATATCTACTACCCCTTGCCGGCGGTCGGCGGAAACCCCCGTCGGTTCAAGAATGCGCTTCACGATCCCGATATGCACATCGTCCATAACAGCCTGTTCGGGCGAAAACACGGCCGTACGGCTCAAAAGCCCGAAGGCATAATGGATGTATTGCGCGCCGCTCCAAGGCACCGACATCAACGTCATCAACTTTTCGACGGTTGCCTGAATGCCCGGTTCCGTCGTATCCGCGACCCCAGCCGTAGAATAGCAGGGCAAGCCATAAAACCGGGCTAACTGGCCACAGTCGATGTTGTAGTGGTTGAACTCGGGCGCCCCGTACATATCGTCCAGCGTGTCCAGGCGCGTACGCACCGGCACACTGCCGTACAGCACCGGTGCGCCCGGCGCCACCAACTGGTTCAACGCGACACCGGCCAGCAACTCCGCATTGATTTGAGCCACCATACCGAACTCGTCAAAAGGACCGGTCGTCCCCCCCAACGGACAACTCGATATGACCACCGGCGCACGTTTCTTCGAAATCGCAATCAATTTGTCCGCCGTATCCGGCACGAACTCGAGCGGACTCTTAATCACACACGTAATGAACGAAAGGACCGGATTCTTCTCGAAGGCCTCGTCGCCGCCCGCCACGGCACGCCCCAATCGCATCACATCATCCAGCGCTGACAGACTCGTCAGACCCGCCTGCACATGCTTGGTGATGTTATTAAGGCTTGCCAGGAATTTATTCACATCCTTATTGGATTCCGTGACTTCCTTGTCCTGAATATTAACGCAGCGGATAAAGAAGTCCAGATGTTCGAGGTTTTCACATAGATGAGCAGCCTCGCTCAGCAGCTTGATGCAACCGTCCCGGCGTGTGAAACGCGGGGTCGCACCGTCCCAGGCCGTTTCCAGCCAGACATTCGTTTCGGAACCGCTCCCGAACCGCACTCGTGGCTCGGACGCATCCAGAACAAGGCGGTTATCCGGGTTGCGCGCCCCCAGTACGATCCTGGAGGGCGCGCTATCGAGCACCTTGTCCACCAAACGCGATGGAATTTGAATGCGGGTAAATTTTCCCGCATCCGCCGTCTTCGCGCCTGCTGCCTTGAAAATGCGGACGGTCTCCTCGTGCGTAGACAGTACGCCGGGGTTTTCCAGCAATTCCCGCGAAACACCGTCTATCAAAGCAATTTGCTCCGCCGACAATCGCTCGTGCGGCTGTATCAGTACGCCTTCTCGTTGCCCAATACTCATCAATACGCGACTCCTGTCCTTGACGGACTCTCGTTGGCCCGATTTTCCGGCACTACGCCACAGCTTCTTCAGACGGCGCCCGCTCGATCAACTGCACGCTCGCAGCGACAGCATCAAACGCGTTGGCCCCGTAACCGTCCGCACCAATCTCTTCCGCGTATGCCGCGGTGACGGGGGCGCCGCCCACAATCACCTTAACCTGGTCGCGCAATCCCGCCGCTTCGAGTCGCTCGAGCACTTCCTTCTGCTCACCCATGGTTGTCGTGAGCAGCGCGGAGAGCCCATCGGGGGCACCGCCAGGGAGACGGCAGCCTGGGTGAATTTGACCGGCAGATGGTGAACATGCCAGGCTGTCAACGAGAAGCCGTGTTCCGACGCCTCGTGCGACAGGATGGCGTCAGTGCGGCTGTGGTGACATCCCGCTGCGAAAAGGCTGAATGCAGTCACAAGGCAAAGAAGCACGACGCAAACGGATTGCAGACGGAGGTGTCTCTTCATGTCACATTCCTTAGCATGGCTTCCGCATTCTACAGCGTGGCGCATAGATCCAACAATGTCCGCTCTTCCCGCAGTTGGAGTTCAAACCACCATTGACCTTGATTACAGGTGGGCCTCCCTAGCCCCAACTACTCTGTATCGCCCGAATGCCCGGCGGGGAGGGCGGGTGAGCAGCAGCAGGGGAACACCCGCCAGCGTGGTCAGCGCCAGCGCGAAAAAGGCCCACTGGTATCCACCGGTGACGTCCCTGAGGCTTCCCACCAGGATGGGGGTCAGCACGCCCCCTACGGTCATCACGGCCATGGACACACCCTGGACCATGCCGATGGCCTGCCGCCCAAAGTACTCGGCCAGGATAACCGGCCGCACCACTATGATGCCGCCGTAGGCGGGAGCAAAAAGGATGAAGAAGGGAATCAAGTGCCAGACGTTCTGTACATATGCGAGAACAACAAGCCCGCCGGCCTGCAACGCAAAAAGCACCATCAGAATATGTCGCGGTTCGCGGAAATCGACCAGCCAGCCGAAGCCAAACCGCCCTATGAGGCTGGTGAGGGTCATAATGGTGACGGCCGCCCCGGCCATCGCCCCGACGAGAGCAAGCCCCCGCTCCTCTATCGGGTCGGCGAGATAGGGGATGAGGAAGATGGCCACGGCGTTCAGCGGGGCGAAGGACAGGAGAAAAATGACGGTGAGAAGCCAGAAACTGCGTTCCTTGAGCGCCTGTCTCGCCGTAAGCCCCTCCACCTTCTCCAACTCGACGTATGCCTGTTGTTCTACAGACCATTCCTCTCCATCGGGCTGGAGGCCATACTTCTCAGGCCGGTGCCGGAGCACAAAGGCTAATGGCAGGCCTATCACCCACATGCCGACTGCCATCATGACGAGAACGGTACGCCAGTGATAGGTGCCCAAGAGCCATGTGACAATCGGCACCAGCAACCCGCTTATCCCGGCGCCTGCGGTATAGAAGCCCATGGCACGGCCGCGCTTCCTGATGAACCAGTTGGCGATGTTGGTCATCGGCAT
>JAWODE010000122.1:0-5890 GCA_046483455.1 Candidatus Hydrogenedentota bacterium
GTCACTCGACTACCAGATTCAAATTGGCCAGCCGAAGGAGAGACGGAACCTGCTCCTTGGGGGCCGGTTTGGCACCTCGATGTCGGCTCATCACATCCTGGGGCTGAAGCAGGTCCCAAGGGTTCGTCTGTTCGCCGATTAATGTGGCACGCGAGCTGGGTTTAGAACGTCGCGAGACAGTTTGGTCCCTATCCGTCGCGGGCGTAGGAGATTTGAGGGAAGCTGCCCCTAGTACGAGAGGACCGGGGTGGACGGACCTATGGTGATCCGGTTGTCACGCCAGTGGCACCGCCGGGTAGCTATGTCCGGCAGGGATAAGCGCTGAAAGCATCTAAGCACGAAGCCCTTCCCAAGATAAGATCTCCCAAGACCGCGAGGTCTCTAAAGGGCCCTGGAAGACCACCAGGTTGATAGGCTGGAGGTGTACGCATGGCAACATGTTAAGCTGACCAGTACTAATCGCCCGTGAGGCTTGGCCTTTAATCTGCCGAACTCATAATGGGTTCGCGACGACATGCCGGTCGTATCTCGATGACCCGGTGCGTCGACCCTTACATTCCTGTCAGGTTTTGCCGGTGACAATGGCGGTGGGGCCACACCTGTTCCCATTCCGAACACAGAAGTTAAGCCCACCAGCGCCTATGGTACTGCGCGGGCGACTGCGCGGGAGAGTCGGTCGTTGCCGGCACTTTGTTTCGCCCCCGGAATCCTAACGGATTCCCGGGGGCGGTTTTTTTGCCCCCACGGTTGCCTTGCGAGGGCGCTGGAAAGCCTCTTGCCGCAGCAAATCACAGCAAGCCAAATTCGCCCACAAAGCAAGAGAGGGGGGATAAACACAGGGCAGCCAGCGACCGCAACCTATTCCGCAGTGCTTACCACGGAGTACACGGAGGCCACGGCGTACCCCCTGAGCGCAGCTCGCTGACCGTTATCACATGACATCCCCCCCATTTCTGCGGTACAATACCCTGGCGGGGAGGGCAAGCGCTCTTTATCCGCCATCCCGCGGAGGGTTAGCGTAACTGGTAACGCACCGGTCTTGAAAACCGGCGCCTTCGGGCTTGGGGGTTCGAGTCCCCCACCCTCCGCCACCGTGCACCTTACCGGCAGCGGACATATCCCCTCGGCTGCCGGTTTTTTGATGTCACAAACTGGACATCCGCAAGAGGGTGCGCCGGATTCGATATCCCCCCGGACTTTCTCGGCTGCCAATGACGCTCGCCGAAGTTGGCCGCTTAAGTCTCTTCGATTCATTGATTAGTTCGGCAACGGCCCTTGAGGACAAAAGCCAACGTTTACGTCAAGGTCGGCAGTTCGAATCGCGCCCCCGCTACCTTCCGCGCCAATTAGAGCGAGTATTCGGGAACCACATTAAGGCGCTTTGAGCGCCGTAAATACAATTGAACATTTGATATTCAATTATACGTAATGTACAATGCCGGCCATGATCGACCGACATATGGAAAAGGCTCTCGTGACCAATGCGCACGCTTACCCGGTTTTGACGGTTACCGGGCCCCGTCAATCCGGGAAGACGACCTTGGTCCGCAAAGTGTTCCCCAACCATGACTACGTGTCCCTGGAGAATCCCGACGAACGCTCTTTTGCGCAAGAGGACCCGCGCGGTTTCCTCAACCGCTTTCAGGAAGCCGTGATTCTCGATGAAGTTCAGCGGGTTCCGGAATTGCTTTCTTACGTGCAGGGTCGTGTGGACGAGGACGACCGCATGGGCCGTTACATTTTGACGGGGTCTCAGAACTTCCTCCTGTTGGAGAAGGTAAGCCAGAGTCTAGCGGGCCGAACAGCGCTATTCCAACTGTTGCCGTTCTCCCGCGCGGAACTTGCCGCATCCAAACCCATGGCTTTGGACGAAATCGGCTGCACGATTCCCAAACGACCGCGGCAGGGAGGCGAGCTTTCGGACGTTCTTTTCAGAGGGTTTTATCCGCGCATTCATGACAAGGGCCTGGCACCTCAGGATTGGCTGCGCAATTACTATCAAACGTACATCGAACGCGATGTCCGCAGTATTGTTCAAGTCGGAGACATCGAAACCTTCGGACGGTTTGTGCGGTTATGTGCCGGACGCGCGGGCCAAATCCTTAACCTGTCTTCGCTAGGCGCCGATTGCGGTATAAGTCACGCCACCGCGCGTCGCTGGCTTTCCGTGCTCGAGGCGAGTTACATCGTATACCTTCTGCGGCCGCACTACGAAAATTTCAGCAAGCGCCTCATCAAGTCTCCCAAGCTCTATTTCATCGACACGGGGCTACTCTGTTATCTGCTCCGGATCCGTTCCGCGGAAGAACTGGTCTCACATGCGTTACGAGGCGCCATCTTTGAGACCTTTGTTCTGGTCGAACTCCTGAAAACTTCCCTGAATCAGGGGATGGACCCGGATGTCTACTTCTGGCGGGATGTCGGGGGCCATGAAGTGGATTTCGTTTTGGATCAGGGGCGCGTGTTGGTCCCGGTTGAGGCCAAGTCCGGCGAGACAATCGCGAGCGATTATCTGAAGGGTATCGAGTTTTGGCGCGGCCTGCCAGGTCAGGAAAAGGCGCGCGCTGCCGTGGTCTATGGCGGGGAAGCCTCCATGATGCGGACGCAGACGGTTTTTTACTCATGGAGAGATTGGTTGTGAGTGTCTCGGGAAAGGCCGGTTGGACCGGCGGACGCTGGGACGCTCGAGGCAAAAAGACGCTATGCAAGCCTACTTTCGCCAAATCGACTTGGACGGTCTTGAAAACCGGCGCCTTCGGGCTTAGGGGTTCGAGTCCCCCACCCTCCGCGATACTACATCCTCGCGGTGGCGGATGCATCTGAAAAGCCTGTTTGCGCATGTTTAAGCGTGTTTCTATGCGCAACGATGACCGTTAGAGAATGAAGCTGCTTGACCTCGCATATCTTACGGATCATTCTGATATTTATAGCCATTTTTGCGATTGCCACCGTGATGACCATGACCGGTCGAGGCGGCGGCAACTTCTATGTACCAATGCTCGTGGCGGCGGGTTTACCTATGCACGAAGCCGCGGCCCATGGACAACTGATTCTGGTATTCGCGGCCGTGACGGCCATGCTTGTTTTTCACAAGCGGAAAATGGTGGATTGGAAACTCGCTCTGGTTATCGATCCGCCTACGGACATTATGGCCTTTGCTGGGGGATATTTTTCCGGTCTCGCGAGCGGTATGACCCTTAAGTTGATTCTCGCGGCATTGCTTACGTTCGCCGGTTTTCTGATGCTCGTGAAAGTGCGGAATCGACACCTTGGGCCCCACGGGCGATTCGGTTTCTGGCCTCGAACGTTTGGTGCGGATGAATACGTCGTCAATCTTTGGCTTGCCATTCCCATTACCGCCGTTACCGGTCTGGCGGCAGGAGCCGTGGGGATCTCGGGAGGATCGTTCAAGGTCCCGCTCATGGTGTTGCTGTGCGGCGTCCCCATGCGCGTGGCGGTAGGCACATCTTCCGCGATGGTTGCGGTGACCGCTTTGATGGGATTGCTTGGTCACTCGACCGCGGGACACCTCGACGTCGGCTTTTCGATTCCTTTGGCTTGCGTTGCGATCTTGGGAAGCGTAGCAGGCGGAAAGCTGACGTTGAAAACACAACCCAAAACGCTCAAAACGATTTTTGCATTTACCACCTTGGCCGCGGCCGTCTTCATGGTTTTAAATGCGTTCTTCGCGAAATGAACCTTCAAAACCTTGCAATTGACCTGAAACGACGGCCCGCGGGCAATTTGCCTTACCTCATCCCGGGATGCGGAAGTAGTGGCGGGTGAGGATGCCGGAGGCGAGTTCACGCGCTTCGATGGTCCACATGCCCGGCGTATCGTTGGGAGCGGGCAAGAGAGTCAGGGATAATTGCCCATCTCGCGCGCCGTAGAATCCGCTGAACTCGGCAGGTCGTCCGTCGGGGTCGCGTATGTCGACCTCGATGGGGACCACAGCATCCACGGGCGCGCCGGTCTTGTCCGCAATAGTGACTGATACGGGGAATTCCTCGCCAGGGGCGGCTTCCGCGGGCGCCTCGATATCGACTCCTTCAATCGCCTTTTCCGTGATCAGCCAGAGCCGTCCGCCGCCCGGTTCGAGGTCGACGGGGATGTGCAGGACCTCTCCCTCGCGTTCCACCGGCACTTGGCGATGCTCCACCAAGTCGTACACGAACCCTCGAACCCTGTCTACCGTGAATTGGGCCCGTGCCGGCAATCCGTTTTCCATCACCAGCCCGTGATGCCCGACATAATTGCCGAATTCGCGCCGATCATTGACGGCGAAGATGTAGTCCGACGAGCCGTAGATGCGCCGGTAAGGCAGCGCATCCGCGAGGGTCGAGTCCACATAGGGCTGGTACCGCGTGCCAAGCTGTTCGCGAAGCGTCCGCGCACGGGCCAGGAGCGCTTCCTTGTCCACATCGGCCTGTTTGGTGCGTTGATACACGTCCAGGAGCACGTTGGGCTCGATGGCGGGGCACAGCCGTTCATCGCCTACAAGGATGCCGCCGGATTGCTGGAATGCGAGGATGCGCTCGACGACGGGCTCCGGCAAAATGTCGCAATCCGCCAGGACGAGCACACGATAGTCATCCAAACCGTTTTCCATGATGGTTTCTTCATAGAGAATCTCGGGCTGGAGGCCCGCGTACAGGAGAATATGATAGGCATCGCCTCCCCAGGACCGTCCCCAGCCGTAGGTGCCGCGTTTGGCAAACATAGACGAGGAAAAACTTTCGAGGAAGGCCACATCCGCGGGTGCGGCGGGCACCTGAAGCAGCGTGGGGCCCAACGGCTCGACAACATCGGCGATGAGTTCCTTCAACACATGCCGCGTTTGGGGATGCGTGAAGCGGTACGACGAGCCGCCCTCGGTGGGTACAAGCGACTGCCAGCCATGGTACATGATGCCTTTGATGGGCCGGGCTATCTTGGTCCAGAAGGCTTCCTTGAGGTGCATAGGGGCAATGGTGATGTAGTTGGCATCCGGGTCGCGGTCTTCCCATTGCGACGAGGACGCATTGGCGCTGCCGTCTTTTTCGGGGGGCGCGGTTTGAGAGCGGTACCAGATGATTTGGGTCATTTTCATGACATCTTGTCCGTCGGGGCCGCCTTTGGCCATGGCGAACAGCTCGTCGGTGGCCAGTCCGATTCGGATGGGGTCCGGATAGCTGTACGTCCATTGCGAGAGGAAATCGACGTTGCCTCCGCTGCCCCACAACGGCGGCACGCGCACGGCGGGGTCGAAAAACGACCAGAGATCTGCGCGCCCGGTGGATTTCAGGCCGTTGTTAACGGCTGAATGGAATCCGTTCCACCCGTCGCCCTTGCTCCAGAACCACCGGTAGAATTGCAGCAGCTCATGGTCGTCCGGCACCACGCGCGATTCCGGAAAGCCGTCGATCTTTTCGTACGCCACCCCGCTCTTGCTCACCACGGCTTCGGGGAATTCGTTGCCCGTTTTGTCGCGATACAATTGGCGGTCGTGGTCGTGAAAACACAGTTGCGTGCCATCGCGGACCTCGGTGTTTATGAGGGCGGCCTCGAATGCGGGAAATGCGCCGTAGGTTTGGGCGACCGATGCGCCGACGTTGTACGCGAAGGGCGCCAGTTCGGGGAAATTGCAGCAAATATTCTCACGTTCATAGGGTTCGCCGGAACGGTCGACGCGAAGATACTCGGGTTTGCTTGCCAGCCAGCGGCCCACGCCCAGCGAGATTACTACACCCAGGTCGTTGACGAGCGCCTCATCGAGCATGCGGCGGCTCTTGTCCAGGTCCTCGCCGGTGACGGCCGGAACGGGTTCGCCCTCTTCCCAAATCCGCTGATAGTCGCACCGCAAGCCGAGGCAATGGGTGAACCCGATGTCTTTGAGCGTGGGCAGATTGCT
>JAWODE010000187.1:0-4757 GCA_046483455.1 Candidatus Hydrogenedentota bacterium
CGTCATTCCTGCGCAAGCAGGAATCCAGCGGGCTCGCACCAGACCCGGCCCTCATCGTCATTCCTGCGCAAGCAGGAATCCAGCGGGCTCGCACCAGACCCGGCCCTCATCGTCATTCCTGCGCAAGCAGGAATCCAGAGGGCTTCCACCAGGCGGCGCATCTCGAAATTCCAAGTTCCCTTCCGGATCCGCGACGAGCACCCGCAGAAACCAGTCCCCACGGTTATTGAAGAGTTTCACCACCAGGGTATTCCACCCTTCCTCCAACTCGGCCGGCACATAGGCGAACCCGCCCGGAGCCCCGAAGTCCTGCCCTTCCTGCACCAACTCCCCGTTGAGCACCACCTGCGAGAAATTGTCGGAATACGTGACCACATGGGTGATCTGCGCCTCGGGCGAATAGACACCGCATAACGCATATGCCAGCGCATGGTCTTGCGTCCCAAAAATCCCATTGAAATTAAGCAATCCCCGTCCCTGATTCGTTACGCGGCGCCAGCGTAACCCGTCGTCATACTGTTGCTCGGGGTCGTAGCCGAACTCCGGACCGAAATGCTTGAAGAAATTGGCGTTCGCGGACGCCGGATCGCCGGGAAGCTTGCTCGTGTCGATAGGACCCACAGCAAACGGCCCGACAACTTGCCATGCCGGCACGATGCGCAATGAGTCCACCGGATACGCCGGAATCACATGCTCCTGCTCCATGGGATAGGACTCGCCCTGCAACCATGCACCCTTGTATCGCACACGGAATGTGTATTCAGGCGGATACGAAAGATGGTCCCACGTAGTACGGAACGCAAGTTCCCGCACAATGTCCTGGCCGGGCGCTAAGCGCACTTCCGCTGTGAGATCGTCCCCCTCACGCCGCCAACGTGCACCGTCTTCAAGAACCGGTTCCCAGAGAAATTCATCGAGCGAAGGCAACCGGGCTTCAATGGCGATGGGCCCATCGAAGGGATTCTTAAACCGCGCCACGGCTCGAACGCGATAGGCCTCTCCCTCTTTTACGGGAGGCGCCTTAGCATCCCACGTGAGAACTTCGTACGCGATCGCCTTTCGAAAAGATGCCGGGGCGATATCGACCGGCCACACCGGGCCATTGGGTTCGATAACGGCATACGTGACATCATCGCCATCGACCGTAACATAACCGAACCCGTGAAACGCCCCAAACTCCCGAACCTCGCTCAGGTGGATGCCGCCGCCGGTGGCATTCTGAATGACGTACAGGTTCCCGTCACGGCGCTCGGTCATCAGGTAATGTTCGTGCCCGGCGACGACCGTGTGACGCCGGGAACCAATCGCGCGCTCGACCCGATTCCAATCGTCCTCGTAGCGTGGGTCGTCCCACATGGGCTTATGGAAGAACACAAACGTGTGACGCGCATCTTGATGAGAAGCCAGATCCTCCTCCGCAAATTCCATCATCGCTTCCCAGACCGGTCCCCGCCCGTCGAAACGTTCTTCTTCGGTATTCAGCACAAGAAAATGGCAACCCTTGTAGTCAAAAGAGAAATACGTGGAGCCCCAGTCCTCCTTCCAGAACCGGTAACACTCGACATTGGCAATGTCGTGATTGCCGGGAATGAAAACCAGCGGGGCTTCGACGCGCCGGGCGTGCTCGAGGTATTCCGCCCACTCGGCGTCCCACTTCTCGCGCTCCTCCATGTGCCCCGGAATCTGATCGCCCACCGTAATCACGAAATCGGGTTCGAGGAGGTTGATGGCGTCAACGGCGCGATCGAAAATGGGCCATTTCCCCTCCCCGCCGCTCGTCTTGTCGCCCAAAATGGCAAAACTGAATTTCTGGTCGTCTGCATCCGGCCATCGGCCTTCGAGAAGCGGATATTGCTCCGGGGAAAGCACCTCTTGCGCAGCAGCGGCCGCCATGAGCACCGTAACAGCAAACAGGCGCCAAACAACCCGACGTGCAGGAATAGAACGCATAATCATTCTCCCAACAAAGACAATTCAGTAAAATTACAGGGTCATCGTACCATTTTGACGAGCGTGACAAGAGGAGTACCCCCGCCTGGATTCCGCGCGGGAAATCCTACGGCCTTACCGCGAGATGAGATTGCCGTCTACATCGAAGGCATAGAGCCGCTTGTCGCGACGAGACGGGTTGTCGTAGTGAGTAAACTGCGTCTTCTCCCATCCCTCGGGCCAGGGCCCGGTCGGTTCCGACGCGATCAAAAATGGCCCTGTTCCCGAATAGTTCATTACTTTGTTTATCTGCTGGAACCCGTGGCCGAATTTCCGCCGGTCGGCGATGACCTTGCCCTCGGACCAGGTTTTGCCCCCGTCGGCGCTCTCCCACATGCAAACATCGCCGCCGTAAAGTTCTTCCCGTTCCACGTCCCAATCGGCGATGCCGTAAACGCGAAACGTCTTTCCGTCGGTCGTGTAAAGAGCAGGACGTTGCGCCAGGCCGTCAAGTTTATCTTCCGAATCCGGGAAATCCACCCACGCGCCGTCGCGCCAGTACCCGAAATGGTAGCGAGACTCTTTGTCCTCGTACAGGAAATAAGGCGTTCCTTCATGGAGCACAAAATCGACCGTCCCATGGAAGATTTTCGGCAGACCTTTTTGGAACGTCTCCACCGTGCCCATCGGACCGAGCACGACCTCGCTCAAAGACAGCAGCTTTTCGGACTCCGGTTCGTAGATGCAGTGCACGGCGCCCGGACGCCCGCCCAAAGGCCCGCGGGGATGAATCAGCAAATGGATTCGGTCTTCCACGGGATCATAGGCGCCGCGGTACAATTTACAGGCATCGGGAAACGTGGCCAGTTTCTTGATCTCGCTCCAGGTTGTCCCATTATCCACCTTAGTTTGAAGGCCCAGAAACGGATTCTTGTATCCGCCTGTCGGCGAATAGCGGTAGAAAACGTGCAGCGTGCCGTCCCGGGTCTGCGAGAAGAAGGGGTACGTGCCCTCCGAGCCCACCCGCATATCGACGTCCCAATTGCCCGGCTTAATATCTTCCGGGTTCTTCGTGCGCGCATAGCGAAACACAGTCCCGTGGGCGCCATAGAATATGTGGACCGTGCCATCCCGCGTGATAAACAGGTTGGGGACGTTGTGGCCGTCCTTGTAAGCGTGATGAAACCGGTCGTCGGGACGGATACAATCGTCCAGCAACACCGCCGGGTATACCCACGTCTTCTCGTCGTGGTCGTAATAGGTAATGCGCGCAAAGAACGAGTGGTCCATATACACCACGTACGTGCGTCGGTGCTCGCCTTCGTAATACATCGCCCGGCTCTGATGGTCCCGGGCCAGTGTGCCTCCAATCGAGTCCCACGCAAAATGGTGTTCCCCCACATTCGACGCATGGGCCCAATTCACAACGCCAAGAATCAACGCATTGAGAACAACTGCACCGGCAAGCCACTTTCGCATGATCGCCTTCCTTTCTTTCCTTCAAAAATTCGGCCTACGGCCGAGTATAGCGGCGCCCGGCACCGAATTTGAAAAAACGCACGCATACCACGCACAGGCATTCGTACCGACACTAGCGCGCATTTCTCACAACTCAGGTTCACCTGTGTTGTGAGAAAACGCGCCAACCTGAGTTTACGGACAACGCATCGGACATTTTGCGCGGTCACATAGTCTGGGATATTCACAGCCTCGTCGAGCGTTGAAGCAAGCGCAACGTGTTGATAAAACATGTGCTACGCAAGGCAGTACAGGCTTGTCGGCCCAAGGCTGTCAAATATCCGGACTAGCCTTTTCACGAAGCAACCGCTTCCGGATGCGCCAACTGGGCCTAGCACGAAATGGGGGGCCTCTACCGCGTCTCCACTCCTCCGTCCTTTTGGTCGTTTGCGTCCCCTAGGTCGTTTTCCGGTCCCTTGGTCCGCAGGCCTGCCACACCATCACAAGTCATTGATGTTGAAGAATCTACCCATGTGTGCAATACTGGTTTTGTAAAACGGAGGCGGGAAATGATGCACCCGGCCTCCGTTGAAACCAGACCAGGAGGAGCAACAATGAAGACAACTAAGTATGTGCTGGCAACACTCATCGTATCTTTAGGCGTTTCATGCGCCCACATCCACAAGGAGATCCCTGTCACGTTGCTCGAGCCGGATGTCCAGAGTCTCACGGTCACGGTGAGGGGTGCGACAATTCAAAACCCGGACGGTCCATTTCTTTGGAAATGGGGGGACGGAACCATAGAGGAGAACTATTTCCCAAACAGTGATACCTATGCAAAACCCGGTTTCTATCATGTCGAAGTCCAAGTCTCCAGGAAAGGGCACTCCAAAACAGCGGACTTATATTTGAGACTGGTGGATACGAACAAGGAGTAAAAACGGTCCCTCGGCAAACAGGCAGCGAAACATAAGCCGTGCGGTTCACCCGTAGACCATGAAAATGCCGCCAACCGCGCTCCGGCAACGGAGGACGGGCATTCCTGCCCGTCGATAAGACCACCGCGGACGGATACGTCCGCGCTCCTTGTGATAATGACCGGCGAGGGCGCCGGTCCCACACCGAAGAAATCTTCGAAGCAGCGGAAGATGAGCCCTTGGCTCACCCGTAGACGATGAAAATGGGTGCCAGGTGCCTATGCGGGGTTTCTGCCGCCCTTTCAGGGCTTGCGGGGTTGTCGAAGTAGAGCAAAATACCTTAAAAATATGGACAAGTATAAAAAGACTAAAGAGTGTCCTAGTTGTGGAAAGATTATATTAAGCACATCTAAATTCTGTTCTAGTTGTGCTCAATTAGGAGAAAGAAACCAC
>JAWODE010000242.1:0-3727 GCA_046483455.1 Candidatus Hydrogenedentota bacterium
GAGTACACAGTGGAGAACGGTGGCGGACCAGAAGCGCCTCATATACTATTTCGAGAACGTGCTTACCCCCAGTGTTCTCTGGGTTGACTTCCGTAGGTTGGGCCTCTGGTTTTTTGTGCTATATCGCGGAGCGCAACCGGCAGCTGGACCAGTGGGATAAGTATCTGCCATGACGCATTAGGAGTGTGGTGAGATGGAAGTAATTATTCGGGATACCCACGACGAGGCGGTTTCACTGACCGCGGCACTGATTGGGCGCGCGCTCGTGAAGAAGCCTAACTTAGTGCTCGGGTTGGCCACTGGCCGCACGATGGAATCAGTATACCAGCTGCTCGTGGAAATGTATGAAGACGACGGCCTGGATTTTTCGCTGGCGCGGACGTTTAATCTCGACGAATACATTGGTTTGCCATCCGAGGACCCCAATTCGTACCGCTTCTATATGGATAAGCACCTGTTCCACCGAGTGAATATTGATCTTCGGAATACGCATCTTCCTGACGGTATGGCCGATGATATCGATGCGGCATGCCGCAGGTACGAGGAGTTGATTCGGGACTGCAACGGCATCGATCTGCAGTTGCTTGGGATTGGCCGTACGGGGCATATCGGGTTTAATGAACCCCTTTCAGCTATGTATTCGCGCACGCGCGCCAAAGCGTTGACACCGGAGACCGTTGCCCAAAACGCCCCGCTTTTTTCCGGAGACACGCCGATGCCCCGGCGTGCGATCACGATGGGAGTCGGCACGATTCTGGAATGCCGCCGCTGTATACTGCTCGCAACGGGCAAGGAAAAGGCCGAGGTGATTGCCAAGGCCGTTGAGGGACCCGTGACGGCCATGATCTCCGCGACCGCCATGCAAATGCATCCGAATTGCACGGTCATTGTGGATGCGGAAGCCGCGTCGCTGCTCGAGCATCAGGATTATTACCGCTGGATATTCGAGAATGAACCCGATTGGGAAGAATATCATTAAGTAAAGACGTTATGAGGAAGCGCAGGTAGACCGCAACCGCGACGAACCCTGTTTTGTATGGGGATGCGACATTGCGCTTCGCATGTGTGGCATACTATGATCTATCTCTCATTAGCGCAAGAAGTACGAAAGGGTGTTTCATGAGCCATATAATGCTCGTCGATGACGACGTGGACCTTGCCCAACTTATTCGCACCAAACTGGCCGCCGAAGGGCATGAGGTCTCGGTGATCCATTCTGGCGATGGCGCGTTCGAGATGGCGAAGGAGGTTAAACCCGACTTAATTATTTTGGACATCATGTTGCCCGGGGAGACGGGATACCGCATCTGCAGACGTTTACGCAGAGACCCCGAGTTGTATCAGGTAGGTATACTAATTCTTACGGCGCTGGGGGAAGAACCCGAAGTTCTTCATGGTCTCGAACAAGGCGCGGACGACTATCTGTCTAAACCTTTTAAACTAGATCACCTCATGGATAAGATTGCCTCGCTCGAGGCGTTGCTTGAATCAACGAAGCACCGGCATAAGGCGACGGGGCTGCCGGGTACGGAAGCTATCAAGCGCGAGATCAACCACCGTCTGGCACGCGGCATGGCGATCGCCTGTTGCTATATCGACATGGCAGGATTCAAGCCTTATTGCGCAGCCATGGGAACGGATGGCCAGAATCGCGCCCTCAGTTTTATGGCGGACATGTTAACCGCCCTCACGCGGCAAATGGGCGTGTATGAAAGCTTCATCGCCCATCTGGGCGGTGAGCACTTCGTTATTATGGTTAATCTTGAGGATTACGAGCGTTTCTGCAACACCCTCATGGAAATGTTCGACCAGAGAGTGAAAGAACTCTACACCCCCGAGCAGGTCCAGCAGGGATATATTACGGCAACCGACCGCAGGGGCAAGTCGGGGAAGTATCCCTTGATGAAGCTGTCTATCGGGGTAGCCCATAATCAATTTCGTCAGTACAAGAGCGCGAAGAAGATGTTCGAGGTCCTTGCGCAAACGCGGCAGATGGCCAAACCGGTGAATAAGAGCGCGATGTTCGTCGATCGCCGCCAGACGGATCGGTAGAGGGCGCTATGCCCGCGCGGCGTGTGGTGAAAGCAGGCGTTTTCTTGGCCGGCGGGGTGATGATGTTGCTGCTGGTGGCTCTTCCAAGGCATACGCCAATGTCCGAAAAAGAGTTGGCGCGGCGTGTCGCGCAGAGTGACCCAAGGTGGAACAACTATGACGAAGATCTCAAGGCCCAGCTCGGTGCCGCGGCGGTTGCCGAGTGGGAAGGCAATTTGATCCGGATTCAGTGGGCTTCGGGCGTCTTGCAGGTTTCTTTTTCAATCAGGGGACCATGGGCCGAACGCGATTTTGCTATTCCCATCCTGCTGCAATTTCCCAACAACCAGACGCTCAGAAACGAAACCGCCGTTCGGGACGGCAAGCGGGTAACCTACCGGTATTCCACCTCTTTCGAGGAACCTCCTCAGTGGGTTGCCGTGCGGTACCCCTTTTACGGTGAGCGCCGTATTGTGCTTAGCGAGGAGGGCTTGTGGGAAGCCGGAGAAGAGGGATAGGCCCACTCGCCACCCTTCATATTGGGGCGCATTTGCGCAGAGGCGTTTCTCTGCGTAGGATAGCCTCACCTATAGGTATCGGAGGAGATGGGAACCATGTCTGAAGAAGCCGGGAAAGACGTGCCGGAACTCGACGAGAAGCTGCGTCAGCAATTAATCAAAACGCAACATAACGAGATTACCGAGTACCATGTCTATACATGCCTGACGCGAATGGTTAAGGATGCGCACAACCGGGAGGTGTTACAGCGGATAGCCGAAGAAGAGCGGCGTCATTATGAATTCTGGCGCGAGCGTACGGGGGCTTCTCTAAGACCTAAACGGTTACAAAGCACGCTCTTTTTGTTTATGGCGCGGTTTCTGGGAATCACTTTCGCCATAAAGCTTATGGAAAAAGGGGAAGAATCTGCCCAAGTGAACTACGATGAAATCGCGCATGTCCTCCCTGAGGCCCGGCGCATTCTCGAGGAAGAAGAAGAACATGAACACGAACTTATGGCCATTCTTGACGAGGAGCGCCTGCAATACATTGGCTCGATTGTCCTTGGGCTCAGCGATGCCCTGGTCGAGTTGACGGGGGCTTTGGCCGGGTTGACCTTGGCTTTGCAGGACAGCCGGCTCATTGCCCTTATCGGGCTGATCACGGGCATCGCGGCCGCGATGTCGATGGCGGCGTCCGAATATTTGTCGAGTAAGGCCGAGGAAAAGGAAAAACAATCGCCTCTAAAATCCGCGTTTTATACCGGTCTCGCTTATATCGGAACCGTATTGCTTCTCGTGCTTCCCTATCTGCTGCTTGGTAATCCCTTGCTTTCGCTCGCGATAACGCTTTCGTTCGCACTTCTTATCATCGTGCTGTTCACGTATTACCATGCGGTGGTTCGTGATGTGCCGTTCAAACACCGTTTTTTCGAAATGGCCGGTTTGTGTCTCGGCGTCGCCGCCATCAGCTTCGGTATCGGTTTCCTCTTGCGGCAGGCTTTCGGCATCGACATCTAAGGTTGGTCTGCTATATCTTTTCCGAACCTTCCTGAAAACCTGTGAAATCTTGAGAGCGACGTGTGGTACGGGCGGGCCGGAGTGTTTTTTCCATTTGGGCTCGCTGAATTTGCGACCAGATTTGTATCGGTGCTCAGGGTTTCAGGCTATGCCAACAACTCGCTCGCAAGAGACTCGCT
>JAWODE010000333.1:0-9158 GCA_046483455.1 Candidatus Hydrogenedentota bacterium
CACGATCATCCCCGGATTGAATTCCCTCAGAGGCGGCAGGACATCTTCGAGTGGCATATTCTTCGCCTGAGCATCGAGAAAGTAGACCTCGTGCCCGGCCGCTTCAACCACCGCCGCGGCCGTGCACAGATAGTCGGGGTGCCGCTGTACCCGCCCCCGCGATCGCGCAAACCACCGAGCCGACTTCGTGAAATCGACTCCGAACATGCTATTAAGAAAAGCCACCCGCATTTCGAAATGTGTCCCGCTTATAGAATTCTTCCGAGAAGATGAACAATGCCATCATCGATCCCCGTACCCCAACCTGCCAACATAGGATTCACGCGAGTTCCCGCCAGATGTTGCCCAAATACCGCGGGCCGGTTTTGTCGGAAATCGCCAACAAGTTTGCCAGTTTTTCGCGGAGATCAGGAATCATTTCCAGACTAATCAAATCGCGAATTGGCACAAACCGGACCTCGCTGAGCCGCGGATCATCACCTTTTCTCAAAGTGCCCGCAGAAATCTGCCCCCAGAAGTAGATGTTCACGATGTGGCGGTGCTTGTCCGGCGGGAGGCTGTCATGGACCAGTGCGATATCGCCGACTTCGGCCTCCAGGCCCGTTTCCTCCCGTACCTCGCGCTTCAGCGCCTCCGCAAGCGTTTCGCCGAAGTCCACCCCGCCGCCGGGAAGAAGCCAGTATGCATGGCCCTCTTTGACGTGTTGGACCAGCAAAATGGTGTCGTCTTTACGCAAAATCGTGGCAACACGGATGCGTGGGCCCGGCTGTGATGTTCCGCTTTCGGTCATACGATGTACTCGGCCATCTGGCTTCGGAGAACCGGGTCAATCTCGGCTTCAAGCACCACCATATTATCTTCGTATTCCTGTCGCAAGACTCTTCCTGCGTCGTGTATTCGCGCGACCACCCCGCCCTTATGCTGCGGAATGCGAAGCTGCACGCGGCACAATTGCGGCGTTAGCTTCGCATCAATCGCGCGCAGCAACTCGTCCACCCCTTCGCCTGTTCGCGCCGAGACGCGCACTCCCTTTCCGAAGCGTCTCTCCAACTCGTGGGCCTGCCTTGGAGAGGCGATGTCCATTTTGTTCAGCACGAGCACTGTCGGTTTTTCCCCCACCTCGATCTCGTCCAAGACACCCCGGACCGCTTTCACATGGTCCTCGGCCGCGGGGTGGGCGGCATCCACGACCATCAACAGCACATGCGCCTCGTTGACCTCCTCGAGCGTTGCACGAAAGGCCGCCACAAGCGAATGCGGCAGATTTCGGATAAACCCAACGGTATCCGTGAACGTAACCTCACGGCCGCTCGGTAGCGTGCGCCTCCGCGTAGTCGTATCGAGGGTGGCAAACAGCTTGTCCTCGACAAATGCTTCGGCCTTGGTCAACACATTCAGCAGCGACGATTTCCCCGCATTCGTGTAGCCGACAAGGCCAACGGTTCCAATGCTTCCCTCGGTCCGGCGTTTCCGCTGGATGCGCCGGCGTTTCCGGGTTTCCTCAATCTCTCCCTTAAAGCGACGAATGCGTTCGCGCACCACACGCCGATCGACTTCGAGCTTCTGCTCGCCGGGGCCGCGCACGCCGATACCGCCCTGCTGGCGCATCATGGCCGAGCCGCGGCCCGTTAAACGCGGCAAAAGATACTCGAGTTGAGCCAATTCGACTTGTTGCTTGCCTTCATTGGACTGCGCTCGCAACGCGAAAATATCGAGAATCAACTGGGTGCGGTCGACGACCTTCACGCCGAGCGCATCGGCAATATTTACTCCCTGGCTTGGCGTCAGGTCGCAATCGAAAATGGCGAGGCCGGCCTCGTGTTCCTCGCACACCGCCTTCACGGTCTCGAGTTTACCTTTTCCGATAAGCGTACCGGGACACGGCTTCGCCCGCCGCTGCACAATTGTGGCGGCCACGTCGGCGCCGGCGGTCCACGCCAAACGCTTCATCTCGGCGAGAGATTCCTCGACCTCCTCCATGGAATCCGACGGGAGAATGAGCCGCACGAGAATCGCAGTTTCCGTTATGGGCGGCCGGTCCAGTTCGATAAGGTTATCTCGGTCTTTCTGTGTCATTCCGCACTCTTTCCTGATCAAATCACACTGTATTCACTATATCATGTGCACAGATGTTGATTCCGGGTCCGTATCCCCTTAGTCTATGCGCATAACGAACATGAGGTTTCTTAAAGCACATTAAAAGGAATACGGCCCAGTGAACAGTCGATATACTCAAAATCGAGCGAAAGCCACAGTAACAGCAATTGTGTTGGCCCTGTTTGTGACAAGCGGATGCGCAACGTCCGAACCCGAGGCAGGCGAAACCGCAACGCCCCCCGCTCCCCCCGAGGAGGTATTTCCCTTGCCTGAAACAACATACGATACGACAGCATTCGAGGAGAAAGTACTGGACAACGGCGGCCGAATCGATTTCGTTTTCGGCGACAACCGTCCGTTCGATCAATGTCATGCGTCCACCTTGACTCAGCCCGCGCCGGGCGTACTGCTCTGCGCGTGGTTTGGCGGCACGGAAGAAAAGGACCCCGACGTGGGCATCTGGTACTCCCGGTTTGCTGAAGGCGAGTGGTCGCCGCCTAAACTGCTCGCCAAAGTAGATGAAACCGCCCATTGGAATCCCGTCCTCTTCACGGACCCGGAAGCACATACGTACTTGTTCTTCAAAGTAGGACCGGAAATCCCGTATTGGCAGACCTATTGGATGAAGACCACCGACGCCGGCTTGACCTGGACCAAACCCGAGGAATTGGTCCCCGGCGACAAAGGCGGCCGGGGTCCCGTGAAAAACAAACCTATCATTCTCTCGGACGGCACATGGTTAGCCCCGGCCTCGACCGAACTCGATGCATGGAAGCCCTTCGTTGACCGCTCCGAAGATAAGGGGAAAACGTGGACACGGAGCGACAACTTCGCCATCGATCCGGAGAAAATCCCCGGTGTGGGAGCCATCCAGCCGACTCTTTGGGAGTCATCGCCCGGGAACGTACATGCCCTCCTGCGCACTGCCGCGGGAAGAGTCGGCCGCGCCGACTCGACCGACGGCGGCAAGACCTGGTCGCCTATGCGGCTCACGGACCTGCCCAACAACAACAGTGGTCTGGATGTCCTCAAACTAGAAGACGGACGTCTCTTGCTGGTTTACAACCCCATAGGTAAGAACTGGGGCCCGCGCACACCTCTCAATCTCGCCGCCTCGACGGACAACGGCGAATCGTGGCTCGACCTGGTCAGTCTCGAAACCGAAGAAGGGGAATATTCTTATCCGGCCATCATCCGCACCGCCGAAGGCGTTGCCATCTGCTACACGTGGCGCCGCGAGCGCGTCCGTTGCTGGCAGATACCCCTAGAGGCTCTGGGATAGTTCGACTCCTTCAGAGTGGGATAGGTTAAAGATAGGTTAAAGGATCCTGCTCCACGGGCTATCGCCCGCGGCTATCACATTGGACCGTTGCACGGTCCTCGCCGGAAGCTTGTAGCGCTTTCCATCTCAATGGGGCATCGGAAAACCCGCCCCCCGTTGCCTGCCCGTGGAGGGCGCAGGTGAATGATGAAGACGTGTGGCTGAGTGTTTAGCTCCTCCGTGCTTTCGTCGCTTATGTCCTCCATATCCCTTCCCAGATAAAAGTAAACCACGCCCGGGCAGCATTGCCCGTGGGCGTGGTGTAAAAGCGAAACAGGTTGCCGCGGTTTAGCGCTTCGAGAACTGGAAGCGTTTGCGAGCGCCCGGCTGACCGTATTTCTTGCGTTCGACTGCGCGCGCGTCGCGGGTCAACAAACCGTATTTTCGCAAAATCGGGCGGTATTTCTCATCAAGCTCGACAAGCGCACGGGCAATGCCCAAACGCAATGCCCCGGCCTGTCCCGTCAATCCGCCGCCGTTGCAACGAGCGCGGATATCAAACCGATCCACCGTATCCGTCACATCAAACGGTTGCTTTGCGAGCATCACGAGCACCTCGCGAGCGAGATACTCGTCCATGCGCCGGCCGTTAACCGTCACTTGGCCGGTACCGGGCTTCAGGCGCACGCGTGCCGAAGCGTTCTTACGGCGTCCGATGGCCACCACTTCATTGGTCTTTACGTCGACTGCCACTTGGGGTTCCTCTCCTTAGTCCTCGGCTTCGTTCCAGCTAAAATGTATGCGTTTGCGGATTTTGCGCCTCATGGGGATGCTCATCGCCGGCGTAAATCCGGACTCTCGTAGCTAACTTCCGCCCCAGCTTGTTGTGGGGAAGCATGCCCTTGACCGCGAACATCATAGCGCGCGTAGGATGTTTCGCTATAAGCTTTTCGTAAGTCGTTTCTTTCAGATTGCCTAAATAGCCCGAATGCCGGTAATACTTCTTGGTCCGAGCTTTGCGGCCGGTGACACGCGCCTTGTCCGCGTTGATAATTACCACATGATCGCCGCAGTCCAGATACGGCGTATATTGTGGTTTATGTTTGCCGCGCAACAACTTAGCAGCCTCGGCCGCCACGCGCCCGAGCACCTTGCCTTTCGCGTCCAGCACCAACCATCTTTGCTCAATATCTCCCTGATGGGGGACATACGTTTTCACTGCTTCGCTCTCCTCAAAGTCAAAGGCCATTGGCGGCCGTAAAAGCACAGATCCCACCTACTTCCGACGCTAACGCGAATCGGAAGTTTACCTTACCAGAATCCCAATGTCAAGAAAGTCCCGGGCGACGAGAATTCACAACGTGTGACTAGCCCCTGCTCCTTACCTGCTCAAGCCGGTTGTCTGAAGATCCTAAGATAAATATCCGGTTCGTCAGCCCACGTGACTTCAATTAGAAATTCTCACCGCTGAGCCCAAGTTGAACCAGTCCTTCACAGGCGATAGCATTACTGATAAACGCACAATCACTTTCACACCATTACTGGGGGATGCCCATGAAGCGTCGAGAGTTCCTCAAATTATCCAACACAGCCATCGGCGCCGCGGCAATAATATCCACCACCGGCGCAAACGCCGTCCAGGGAGAACAGCGCATGAACCGGCCCAACATCATCATGATTACCTGCCACGACATCGGACAATACCTCGGGTGCTATGGTGTCAAAACGGTCCAAACGCCTAACCTGGACAACCTTGCCTCCAAAGGTATCCGTTTTGAAAACTTCTATTCCACTTCGGCGGTCTGTTCGCCCGGCCGCGGCAGCCTGCACACAGGCCGGTATCCTCAGTCCAACGGATTAATGGGCCTCACTCACGCCCCGTGGTGGTGGTCACTGAATGAGGCCGAGAAGCACACGGCGGTACATTTGAAAGAACTCGGCTACGTCCCACACCTCATCGGATTCAATCACATCGACTCCAATACGAAGCGGCTGGGCTATGACGCCGTAGCGTCCCAGAACAGGAAAGCGACCGAAACGGTCGCCGCCGCCAAAGACCTGATTAATGACACCCATCAAAGCGATAAGCCCTTTTTCGCCAAAATCGGATTCACGGAGGTCCATCGGCCGTTCACTCACGGCTCGGACACCAGCAAGGGGCTGTTCATTCCGCCTTGGCTGCAGGATACGCCGGAGATGCGGGATGATTTAGCCGCATTTCAGGCGGAAATCGCCTATTTCGACGCGCGAGTCGGCGAGATTCTAGATGCTCTCTACGCGAGCCCCATCGTCGAGAACACGCTGGTCATTATGACATCCGATCATGGCATCCCATATCCCGGCGCCAAATGGAGCGTGCGGAAAGCCGGTATTGAAGTGCCCTTTATCGTCTACCAGCCCGGGACCGTCTTCACCGGCGGCAAGGTCTTTACGGAAGTGATGAGCAACGTCGATGTCCTCCCGACCCTGCTGGAATACTTGGGCGTACAAGTGCCATCGAACATTCAAGGCGTGAGTTTTCTTGAGTTTATCCAAGGCACTTCCAAGACACCACCTCGCATAGAGGCTTTTTCGCAATACACTCCAGATATGAAACGGGACAATTTGTCCCGATCCGTGATCACCGCCCGCTACCACCTGATCCGCTATTTTGATCAGGGCCGCGCCGTCGCTTATCCGGCTGATGTTAATCCGCAGCGTTTTGCTGGACACCTGGAGCGGTGCAAAACCAAAGGCACGCGTCCTTTCGCACAATTGTTCGACTTGCAAACCGACCCGTACGAATTGAACGATATCGCCGACGCACCGGAGAACGCGGGTATCGTGAAGGAACTGTCCGACCGATTGCTTGACTGGATACGGCAGGTGAACGATCCGCTGCTCGAGGGTCTCCCCCGTACTCCCTACTATGCGCGGGCCATGGCTGACTTCTTGGGGAAAGAATAGCCAGGCCTCCGGACTCTCCTACTCGGCCTCTGCCGGCCCGCCGGTGTTTAGCGACTCCTCGATTTCGGTTTCGACTTCCGTGAGTTTTGCGGGCACTTCCGCCACAACTCCTGTATCGGGCTCGTGGATGAGGTGTTCGGATAGCTGCATTTCGGCCAACGCCATGAGGAACGCCAATGTCGATTCCGCGCCCTGGTTTTGGTTCACTCGGTCTGAAGACAACCCGTCAAAGCATCCCCCCGTCCCAGCGTTATACAAAGGCATGTGCAAATCGTTTTTTCCGAGGAACCAGTCAAACACAAGATGGGCCTCTTCCCACCACCGCTCTTCCCCGGTCATACGATAGGCCTCGAGACATGCCGCCACCGTCGCCGTCGCCTCGATGGGCTGTTGATCGAATCGCGCCCGCTTCTTACCTTTCCAATAAAACCCATGGCATCCGATCGGAACAAAGTGCTTTCCCCCGGCGCGCTGGACCTGCATCAGCCAGTTGAGGGTGCGCAGCCCCGCTTCCACCATCTTGTTTTCATTGAGCCACTGTCCGCACAGGAACAGGGCATGAGGCAACCGGGCATTGGCATACGTCAAAAAATCCTCGAACCATACCCAATCTCCCCCGGCGTTCCGTTCATACAAGGCGAGAAGACGACGGGCAAGGTCCATGCGGGCGTCCTGGGCGGCCCGATGCCCATAGAAGCGGCGCATGTATTCCATGATCCCAAGAAGCGAGTAGGCCCACGCCCGAGTATCCCCGAACGAGAGACACGAAGGAAGCGCCTCGTCAAACAGGCGGCAGGCGAAACCGCGCAGGCTGCTGTAGCGCGACCTGCCGGCGACCATGCCCAAAGCCCACAGCGCCCGGCCATGGCTGTCCTCCGATCCCAGGTCCTCGAGCCAGCGACGGTCATAAGCCATAAAGTTGCGGAATCTGCCGGTATCCCGGTTCCATGCGTGGTTCAGGAACGCCAGGTAGCGCGACTGCAACGCGCGCACCAGTTGGCTCCCGCCGGCCCCCAATTCTTCGAGCAACACCGTGAGCACCAGCGCTCGTGCATTGTCATCAACGGTATAGCCTTCATCATAGTTGGGCACACTGAATATCGCGTGTTGAAGAATCCCCGTCTCATCGGTAAGATGCTGCAAATGGTCCAGCTTGAGGCCCGGCAATTCTCCTTTTGTCAATTCCAGCGGTCGAATGCCGCGCCGCCGGGCTTTCCGAAAACTTTCCTCACGCGCCCGTTCAAAAACCTCGGCGTATTGTTTGGCTACATTCGGCCAGATCATCTGCCGGCCGAACTCATACGCTCGTTTTCGCATTGCGTGACGCTTGGTCTCGTGCTTCAACAGCTCGATGACCCGGCCAGCAATCGCTCCCGAATCCCGAAAAGGCACCAGGAGACCCCGTCCGTCCGCCAGCAATTCTTCGGCGTACCAATAGGGTGTCGAGATGACGGCTTTCCCCGCCCCTGCGGAATAGGCCAATGTGCCTGACACGATTTGCCGGGGTTCAAGATAGGGCGTGACATACAAATCGGCGCACCCGATGAATTCAACGAGTTCTTGCAACGTAACAAAACGATTGTGAAAGACGACATTGCCCTGGACCCCCCGCGCCTTGACCAAACGCTGGAGGCTCAAGCGGTACGATTCACCTTGGTCCCGTTTCAGGTGCGGATGAGTCGCGCCTAGGATGATATAAACGAGATTGGGGTATTTTTCGACTATCTGCGGGAGCGCTTCGATAACGTATTCAATACCCTTGTTCGGCGAGAGCAGGCCGAAGGTTAGCAGCACCGACTTGCCCTCTACACCAAACTTATCCTTGAAATAATTGGGGTCCACGAAAGGCACATCGGGAATGCCGTGATGAATAAGGTCTATCTTGTCTTCCGATACGCCATAGATTTCCTTCAAAAAAGTCTGCCCGCGCTCAGTCATAACGACAAACCGGTCCGAAAGAGAGGCCAATTCGGACATTACCTGGCGCTGAGCGGAGCTCGGCCTGTCCAGGATGGTGTGCAACGTAGTGACAATGGGCATGCTCAGTTCGGCGAGCAGTTTCACGATGTGACTGCCCGCCACACCGCCAAAAATCCCGAACTCATGCTGGAGGCACACGACATCGACATTGTTAATGTTCAAAAAATCCGCCGCCCGCCGGTAAGACGCCAGTTCCTGCTCACTCATCTCGAAACGAACACGCGGCGGATAGTCGTACCCTTCTTCGATGTCGTTCATTGGAATGGCAAAGACATCCGCCGCGGGATGCGCAGATGCAAACGACTCGCAAAGATCCGTAGTAAATGTCGCGATGCCGCACTGCCGCGGAAGATAATTCCCTATAAAGGCAACCCTCTGATTATACTGCGTGCTGTCCATAAGCCTCCCCGCAATTAACCGGAGTTTCCCCCGGCTCCCAAAACCCGGTCAATCGGTGCATTCAGCGGTAGGAATATACCATAACCGGCCTGCAAAGAAGGAATACTATGGCGTTCATTTAAGGTCTGCCCGCAAACGCCCATATCTCAGGCAATTCTCCGGCTGTGCTTACCCTTCAGCCCCCCCGCAACCTGGAAAAAGACCCTTCTGATAATGACCAGCGAGGACACCGGTCCCACACGAAAAGAGACAAGAATTTTCGAGGCAGCGCAACATGAGCCATGGGGCTCACCCGTAGACCATATCCAGAACTTTGATGACCATGACCGTTCCGGCCGTTACACTGCCAGGGACTTTGCATGGAACTACCTTAACAGTTGTGCACCCGGCGCCATACTGTTTACCTATGGTGACAACGACACCTTCCACCTCCTGTGCATACCAGAGCGGGAAGGTGTCGTTGTCACCATAGGTA
>JAWODE010000551.1:0-9563 GCA_046483455.1 Candidatus Hydrogenedentota bacterium
GGACCCGGACGCCTGACACGAGGTCAGGCGCTACATCCGGATTGTCTAAAATGTCGTTTAGGGAAACGCCAAAGCACGAGAATTCTCCCTGCCCCAATCTCACCTGATGGGTGTCCGAAAAGATCGAGTTTACTGGCGTTTCTCAGGCATTTCTCTTTAATTCACCACTATTACCCGGCGATTGGGAAAAAATACAATTGCATTTTCACAGCGCCCTGCTTAGTATTCTTAACAAAAGTACTTAAAGAACGCTACTCTGATGTCATGGGGGGAACCGTGGGAGTCAAATTCCTGATTATTGGGCTTGCAGGTGCTGGAGGAGCACTCGCGCGCTACCTCCTCGCGGGACTGGTACAAAACGCGTCCGGGAGCGTCTTTCCCTGGGGAACGCTTGCGGTTAACATCGGGGGATGCTTTGCATTCGGTCTGGTATGGGCCATAACCGAGAAACGCCTGGCCGTCGCCGCGGAGAGCCGTGTGTACGTCCTCACGGGGTTCCTTGGAGCTTTCACGACATTCTCGACATTCGCCTTTGAAACAACGACGATGCTGCGGGACGCTGAATATCTTTTTGCGGTAGGCAACTTGACGGCTCACAATACGCTAGGGTTGCTTGCTTTGTTTGCGGGACTGGCCCTTGGAGCCCTTGTGTAGCGAGGAACGAGACATGAAACTCAAAGAAGACGCCGAATTGCTGCGCATCTTTGTGGGAGAGGGCGACAGGTATCACGGCAGACCACTATACGAAGCCATCGTGAACCTCGCACGCGAAAGAGGCATGGCCGGGGCCACGGTACTCCGCGGCATCATGGGATATGGCGCTCATAGCAGAATGCATACGGCAAAAGTGCTGCGGCTTTCGGAAGACCTGCCCATCGTTATTGAACTCGTGGACCACCCGGAGCGCATCGAGGGCTTTCTGCCCGAATTGGATACCATGATTCAAGAAGGTTTGGTAACTCTCGAAAAAGCGCGTGTCATTGCCTATCGGTATGCCCCGAAACCACCGGGAGAGACATGATTTCCGCGGTTACTCGACGTAATTCATCAAGCTGGGGCGAACGGCTTGTGAGGCCGCGTATAAAGCGGCCTGAAACGCGTTGGTTTGCGCATTGAGCTCCGTAACGACTTCCGCAAAATCGGCGTCCACCAAATCCGATAAATGAATCTCCAATTGCAGATTGAAGTTCTCGTATTCTTCGGTGGTGCGTTCGAGACGGTTCTGCACACTGCCCACACGGGCTAGAGATGACACCAGTTGCCCCTGGACTGTTTCCATTTCCGGCAATCGCAGCGATTGTATGGCCGTCTGATCTCCGGCGCGAAGATTGTCTCGTACGTCAATAAGCGTCTGAAAAATGTCCTGGTTTTCTGAAAACACCGTAGCGCCGGGCTCATTGTACTGAAGATTGAGCAAATCGGACACGGCCACGCGTATCGGCTCCGTATTTCCGACGTATGTCACGGCGGTGATCTCGCCATTTGCGTCCCGCGTTGCTTCATAGGGAGGCGCGCTGGTGCGTGTGCCGCTGAAAATGTAGCGATCGTTTGTTTCGTGGTTGGCCGTGTTGAATATTCCCTCGAGAATCTGGTCTATCTCGAGAGCGATATTGTCTAACTGGGTTTGAGAATAGGTTCCGTTAGACCCTTGCACAGTGAGTTCCCAAGCCCGGTTAAAGTAACTGAGCGCGGTCTCGATGGACGCATTGGTCTCCTCGACCACGGGCGTCACGAAGTTAATATTGGCGAGGTACTGCTCATTTTTCTCGAGCCATGAGCGGGTATTGACGGCGCGGCGGGCGGCGATGGGATCGTCCGCCGGACGATTCACCCGGAGCCCGCTCGCCAATTGCTCCTGCAACCCCAAAAGACGGCTGGACTGAAGATTGATGTGGCGGAGGGACCGATCGATCAGCGACCGCGTTGTGACACGCATAGCGCCCATAAATTGGTTAACCCCTTTGGTTCACCAGCGCGGAAGAAGCCCCCATACGCTCGGGACGGCTTCCTTTCGGACCGTACAACCCCGCTTTGCTCTCCTGGGAATCAAGGCCCAGCCGGACAAAGTGCTGTCCGCACAGTTGCAGGTGGTAGCGAAGTTCACGGGCGTAAGCATGGGTGACGGTTTGGGTAGCCCTGAGGGTTTCCTTCAGTTTGCGCTGGAAGTGTAGGAGGCGGGCTTTCCACGGTTCAGGAGCGGCCTCGATTAAACCGGTCAGCGTTTCTCCCTCCTCGGAAAGTCCAAGCTGCTGAACAACCAGGCGCAAGGTGCGATGCCGTTCGGCTTCGGCCTCGATACTCTCCTGCAGCACTGCCTCCAGAGCGGCGGTGCGCGCTTCGAGGGCCTCTATATCGACCGCCCGAATCGCATCCCGCTTCTTTCGGCAGATGGAAAGAATCGTTTCTTGCCGCACAAGCTCGGCGTCGAGAATTCCACAGAGTCTGTCAAGCAGCTTATCCACCTTAGATACCTCTTTCCCCCTTTTTATCGGCAGAAAGCGGGAATTACTTGACGGTTGTTTCGTAGGCGGCGGGCAGGACCCCATTGATGAGATTCCCGGAGTGTTCTCGTTTGAGCTGCTTTTGCATCTCGCCAATGCGCAGTTGCTCTTCAAGCATTTTCGCGAGGCCCAGTTGGCCACTCCGAGCCATCTCGATGCTCAGGGCCTCGTCAAGCATATCCTCGAAATGCTCGCGTTCCGCGCTGCGGGGAAAGATGCCGCCTTCGGGAATAGAGGCACGCATCTCACGCAAGAGCAAGCGAGCGAAATACTGTTCCATTTCCTGGAGGGCGATGCGACGCCGGGCGGCGTTGTCACCGAGAGCGCCGTTTTCAGAGGCGCGAGGGGCATCCAGGGGATTGACATAAAGCATTACATAATCTCCACGTCGGCATCGAGGGCGCCGGCTTCCCGCAAGGCCTGAAAAATTGAAATCATGTCGCGGGGCGTCACTTTTAGAGCGTTTAGTGCCATGGCGACATCATTTGCCGAAGTTCCCTGGACCGGCATAAGATATCCCTCTTCTTGGGTAACCTCCACATCGGCGACTTCGGCAGTAACGGTTTCCCCTTCCGATAACGGCGCCGGCTGGCTCACCACGGGGGTTGTTGCGACTTCGATAGTCAGGTTGCCGTGCGCCACCTGGCAAGGGCGCACAATCACTTCCCCACCGATAACCAAGGTCCCCGTACGTTCATTGATCACGACGCGCGCGGGGAAATCGGGCTCGACATGGATATTCTGGACAGCCGCCATGAAAGACACGAGATCATGCTGCCGATCGGTAGGAATGCGGACGTTAATCGTCCCGGGTCCCAATGCTGAGGCCGCCTCTTCCTGGAATTCGTCATTGATCGCCATCTGAATCTTATGAGCGGTAATAAAATCGGGACGCTTCAATTGGAGCGTCACACGCTCGCCATCGGTGATAGTGGAAGGAATCTCACGTTCAATCGTAGCTCCCATGGGTATCCGCGCGACGGTGACGTGGTTTTGGGCAACTCCGGTTCCGCCCTGACCGGCGCTGAAACCACCGAGGGAAAGCGGTCCCTGGGCGATGGCGTACACTTCGCCGTCGATTCCGTAGAGCATGGTTTGCAGTAAGGTTCCCCCCTTAAGGCTTTCGCAGTCATACAAGGCATTTACCCGCACATCGATGCGCGTGCCCTGCTTAGCGAAGGGAGGATACATGGCATCGACCACAACCACGGCAATATTGTCGGAATTCAGTCCGGCAACCTGGTCCACATCGATCTCGAGTCGTTCGAGCAAACGCTGCTGGCGGCGAAGCGCATCCTGGTTGCCATCGCCGGTACCGGCAAGGCCCACCACCAATCCCACGCCCGTCAAGGCATTCTCCTGAGCGCCCTGGACAACGCATAAGTCTTTGATACGGCTGCCGTGAGCACTTGGGACAATGAGCGCCGCACTCAAGAAAGCGCATGCCATCCAAAGCCAAACCCTGCGAGTACGCATCTTCATGTCCTCTAAAACGGCGAAAACCAGTCAAGCAGCTTCGTCAGAAGCCCCCGCCGCTGGTTGTTCCACAACGGTCCTTTTCCTTTGAGCTCGAGGACAGCGTTTGCCACCCTCTCGGAAGCGACTGTGTTTTCCGTAGAAACGTCGCGGGCGCGCACGATGCCGCTGACCCGAACTTCCGAATCTTCCCGATTCACCGTAACGCGCTTGTTGCCTTCGATCTCGAGGTTGCCATTGTCGTGAACCTTGGTAACGGTGCACGATATCGTCGTTGTGAGTTTATTGATGCGGCTAGTGTCTCCGCGTCCCTTGTGCTCATTTTCAATTTCGATATCCCAATTGGGTAAGCGTTCTTTCTTGAGCAGGCCCAATCCATCGGGTTTATCGGCTACAAGAAAAGTGTTTGAGCCAATCGGGGCTTCAGCAAGGATTTCGGATTCTTTCTTTGTATTCGTGTTGGATTCGGTGCTGGCATCGATATTCTCGCGTACAAGCACGATAATAATATCGCCTTCGGCGAACCGCGTGTGCTTATTGGATATGGCGGGTCCGCGCTTGGCAACCTCGCTCGAAAACAGCGAGTCGGCCGCCGTTGGCCACGCTATCGCTAAGATAAACAAACCATATAGCCAGTATTTTTTCACAATGTGCCTCCTGGAGTGTTACTCGACGACCACAACGCCGTCTTTTCGGACAACGCCCTGAAATTCTTCCTTCGAGTTCATGCGGCGGCAAATAATCATGTCGGCGGCGGCGGCATTGCTCATGGCCACCGCGCGGTCTCGCACGAGCAACGTGCCAATTCGCACTTCGACGGTAACAATCTGGTTGCGCTTTATGATGCGCCGGGGCATAACATGGCGCGAATTAAGGACCGTGTCAGGAAAAATGGTCGATTTGGCCACCATGCCGATGACTTCCTGGGGTTCCTCGTAATACCCGTTGCGCATCGTCGACAGCGCCCGTTTTTCGAGCACAATATCGTTCTCCGACACGATGGAACCCCGTGAGATATCTTTAGCGGCCACGACAACGTCACTGTATGCCTCCATATCCACTTTGCAGTAGATGACATCGCATACTTCCCCATCGACAACCGCCTCTCCGCGGATGGTTCCCCTCCCCAAGTACTTATACAAAGGAGTCGGTCTCCACTCGAGCGTCAACTTCCCCTCGGGCAATTTGAGGCCCGAGGAGGGCGCCTCGATATCCACCGTCGCGTTTGCCGCATCCCAAGGCATCTCGCTTATCACGAAACGGCGCAGGTCATCCTCGAGCATCTCTTCAGAGAGTTCGATGCAAAGGGTTGTTGCGTTTACACTCGCCGCCCCGGTAATTTCAAACTCTTCAGCCTCGTACCCTGAGGTAACCAGCCGGGAACGCAGCAGGGATGCATGAATACGCTTCACTTTCCCCGGCGAAGCGGCAGGCACAACCTCCAGCGCTGCCAGTACATCGGCATCATCCCCCTGAATATCGGCAACATCCCCAAGGGCGACCTGCGGCCCTTTGACATATGCTTCCTCGTGAAGCGTGACTACGTTCATGGCCAAGGCCCGGGAAGCCGTCACGACCATGGCTATGGCCACACAAAGGGGGAACCGCAATCGGAACATTACCAGTTTAGGAATCATTTGCCATCAACCTCCCCACCTATCGTCTGACGTTATTCGCCGTCTGGAGCATTTCATCGGAGGTTTGCACAACTTTCGAGTTCGCCTCATACGCCCGCTGAGCAATGATAAGTTGGATAATCTCTTCAACTACCTGCACATTCGAGTTTTCGAGAAAACCTTGCTCGAGAAAGCCAATCCCTTCTTCACCGGGCTGGCCAAGGACCGGCGGCCCGGATGCTTCGGTCTCGAGCAGCAGGTTGCGTCCCAAGCGGGCATCGAGGCCCGCCGGGTTCAAAAAACGCGCCAATTGAATCTGACCGACGTTTACCTCCGCGCCCTGGCCGGGCACCCTTACTGAAACCGTCCCATCCGAACCAATTGTGATCTGCTCGTGGTCCTCCGGTATGGTGATGCCCGGCTCCAGAGGAAAACCATCCACGGTCTGCATGCTACCATCGTTGTTTAGCTTGAAGTTGCCGTCGCGCGTGTAGGCAATCGTGCCATCCGGCATTTCGATCTGAAAGAAGCCGTCGCCCTCGATAACCAAATCCAGCTCGTTTCCGGTCTGAATCATATTTCCTTGCGTAAACAACTTAGCAATCGACGCCGGACGCACCCCATGGCCTACCTGAATGCCTTCTGGAATGGTGGCGCCGGTCGTGGTCTCGGTACCCGCCGGTTGAAGGGTTTCGTATAGCAAGTCCTGAAAATTAACTCGACTTTTCTTGAAGCCGGTCGTATTCACATTCGCCAGGTTATTTGCGATGGTATCGACATTAAGCTGCTGGGCGATCATCCCCGTAGCTGAAGTAAACATGGCGCGGATCATTGCGGTTCCTCCTCAGACTAGACCGGCATAGCCACGTCGTTAATCAGACGGCCCACCGATTCATTGATCGCGTTAATCACTCTTTCATTGGCGGTATACACGCGCGCACCAAGTATCATCTGGACCATTTCGGCGGGCACCTGGACATTGGATAACTCGAGGGACTTGTGGAGCACGCGCGTATCCACGGCCTGAGCAGACTTCCGCATGGCCTCATCGGAGGCTTCGTACAAGTTGGCACCGACGCGGGTCAGCATATGCGGGTCTTCGAACTCGACAAGCCGAATCTGGGCGACAAACAAGCCTTGACTGTGTACGTTTCCGTCTTCATCAATAGTAATGTCGCCACCGGTAACATCAATTGCGCCACCGTTGACGGACTGTACGTGATAGCCGTCTGGGGTCGTGAGAAGGCCATTGGCGTCAATGGCCAATTTCCCATTTCGCGTAAAGCGTTCGCCTTGGGGCGTCTCGATCCCGATATACCCGGGACCCTGAAGCGCAATATTGAGCGGGTCCTCGGTGGCAACAATATTCCCACCCTGGACATCGGTAAAGGTTTCCACGAGCTTCTGGCCCCCGCCGGGGGAAGGTTCGGCATTCAGACGGAACGGATGGCGCATCCGATGGAGAAGGATTTCGTTAAAACCCTTGTTTACTGCTACGTGGCGGCGAAATCCGGGCGTCGCTGCATTGGCGATATTGTTGGCGATAACGTCCTGGCGGCGTTCCAGCCCCACCATCCCTGATGCCGCGGCGTATAAGCCTTGAATCATTTCCCGTCTCCCCCATCCCTTTGGTGGAAACCCCATTGGGTCTACGGTTATGTACCGCAAGGATGGCCTGGCACTGACGTTTGGCAACAACCAGGTAGCAGGAACGTCTTCTCAGGGCCGCTCCCAACTGCCAGGCCACCCGCGATACGGGTATACAGCGGCATCAATTGCCGCAGACAGCAAGAGCGCAAGGGGTATGCCAATGCTCCGGAAACGCAAAGAACTCCGTAACGCTTTTAAAAGAAAAGACTTGCGCAACACCCAAGAGGTGTCAACACAGGCTGGACACTAGTAAATCTTGCCGGTAAGCGGAAGATTCTGCAGGGACAAGCGACTACGAACTCGGCTCGGGACCGCCCTCAGAAGTCAGAGGGATGTCTTCGAAACTCGGGGGGAACTCGACGGGGACGTCCTGTTTGCTCTCCGAAACCGCGGCCACGGAGGTTTGCGCCTTGCCGGATTCAGCCGCCCCTCGACAAAAATGGCAATCGCCTTTCCATGCAATCCGGATGGGCTCGATACGCATGGTACGGGCCGAAATGCCGAGGTCGTCAAGAAGCAAGCCGACCACCTTCTCCAGCTTTGTACTGCGCGGAACTTTTGACGAAGATTCAATTCCTCGCGTCTGCAATATGGCATCCAGGATAGCCTCGTCAAAGGTATCGACAAGCTGCCGGGGAGTGGTGTATGCGCTCCTCCGGTTCGGGGAGGAACGGTCAAGACTCAGGACAGTTGCCCCCTTTACATAATCCGTAGCATTGACCACGTGCGTAACTCCGCGCAGTTTTGACGTGCCCTTCTCGGCTAGATCGGCGAGGGTCGGATAGTATTTAGGTTTCGCGTACGTCTTGTTCTGGTAAGTGGCCAAGGCGGTGTAAGTAACGTTGTATTGGGACGAGGGACTCCATATGAAGAAATTCTTGCAACCCGTGGCTTCTATGCCCTTGATTTGCGCTGAAACCTCGCCGGGTTTATACCAGAACCCTTGCACCCAAGGCCGGACCTCGACATTGGTCCGCTTTTTTAAGCGCGTCATACTTTCTTCCATGATCTCGCGGGGGTATTTCGCGGGGTCGTCTTTGCCCAGGAAATCCTTGGGAAAGTGCGAGGGATAGAGCATCGGACAAAGGGCGTCGACATGGGGTGCAATCTCTTCGATACGCTGGCCCACACCGAAATCGTAAGTCATCCAAGCGACAAAACCGAAGAGATCGACGGAGAGAGTGGTTCCAAGAGGTTTCAGTTCCTTGTTGGCTTTGGCGAGAAACGCTCCGATAACGTCCACCCGGTCCTTTCCCTCCGACTCCTTCGGATATTTCACGCGGCTCAAATCACCATCGGACGGAAACCGGATGTAATCGAACTGGATTTCATCAAACCCCAGCGCGATAAGCTCTTTGGCCAACGCGATGTTGTAATCCCATACGCGCTCATCGTGAGGATTCCCCCAGGCCAAGTCCCGTTTGTTATACCAAGGATTGCCCGTGATGGTATCTTGAATGGCCCATTCGGGACGATTCCTGGCGAGCAGCGTGTCCTGAAACAAATCCAGCTTGGCAATGGTCCATAATCCGGCTTCATTGAACCGCGCCACAGCCTTCCGAAGCTGCTTGTCGCCTTTCGACGCCTTCATTTCCCGCGCAAGGGCATTCTCTGCCTCCCAATAGATATGCCCGAAGGGGTCCTTCACGTGCATTACAACCGCATTGAGCCCTGCCTCTTTCGCATAATGGATGGTCTTGATAATCTTACGCTCATAAAAAGCCGCGGGATTCAGATAAACGCCGCGCACAGACTGCGGCGGTTTAGATTTCGACGTCGAGGTCTCCGCGTGCGCTTTAATCGCGGCTGAAGGCGACGCTTGCGCCGTCAAGGCTGCAAGTGAAGAAATAATTGCGCAAAGGAACCACGCAAGACAGTGGTAACTCCAAGAATGCCGGCGTTGATGCATTGGAAATGGACCCGTTTTCACAAAGCAGAATTCCCCATTCACCTACTGCGGGTAATGCCCCCATTTTCGGATAAGTCATCCAGAAAGGGTACTGCGGTAGCCAAGAATACCCTTATTCCCCCTATCTTGGAAAAAGATATCCCGGCCTTCCCCGATTACGTTGCAGGAAGATTATACCATCTCCCTGTACTGCGTGCAGAAAAGGCCTTGACTGCCTGATCGCCGGATAACTCGACGGAACATGCCCGATGCCGGTGCCGTTGGAAACGGTACTGCACGGAGGTCTACGGTTGCACGCATCTCTGGAGCGCCAACGGCGCGAAATATGCCAGCCTGGGCTGAAGGCCCAGGAAAACGATATCACTACAAGAAAACGGGCTGAAAGCCCGTAACATCCACAGGTCAAGCGAT
>JAWODE010000614.1:0-2785 GCA_046483455.1 Candidatus Hydrogenedentota bacterium
GACATCGACGGTTACATCGCTAAACGTGAAGAGGTGTTCGCGCGATATAGGGCGTTCATCGAGACGTGCAATCCTCCCGAAGCCTTCATCCACGCCGCTCACGAGCGCGGGATGAAAGTTATTTTGTGGCTTGATATGTATGACAATTTCTATCCGGGATACCGCTCGAAGTTTCTCGAGGAGAATCCCCATTGCGTCTGGACGGCCCGCGACGGAAAACTGCGGTTTCCGGGCTTGATCAGTTATGCCTTCCCCGAGGCACGCGCGTTCTGCGTGGCCCAGGCGAACGAGTTGTTGGCCCTCGGCGCGGACGGCATCCATTGCTCGACAAGCGCCCATTGCAGGCACATGCCGAATTCACACAAGAGCGATTTCTACGGTTACGAGCAACCGGTGGTGGATGCCTTTCAGGCCCGCTATGGCGTCGATATCCGGACAACGGAGAATTTTGATGAGGAGGCTTGGCACGACATCAAGGGCGAATTTGTGGTGCAACTCTACCGCGAACTCGCCGAGGTCTGCCATGCGCAGGACAAGGAACTGTGGATCGGTCTCCAACTTGGCCGCTACACCACTTTCACTGTCGATCCCCATTTCAGCACCCATGATGTCGTGCGTTACACGAACCACTGGAAGACCCTCGTGGATGAAGGCATCGCGGATGCATTCATTATCGGCGATTACGAGATCGCGGCGAGTCCCGACCATGCCTATTGGTCGGTCAAGCCCGATATCCAGCGTGTCGAAGGGCAGGACCTGTTTCAATGGGCCGCCCGGCATTACCAGGACTACTGCGCCGGTAAGACGAAGCTTTACCTGTTCTCGGAATGGCTTCCTGGTGATCTCAATGCCCTGGAACAACGAATGAAACAGTGGGCCGGCCGAGTCCTCGAAAACGGTTTCGATGGGATCGACGTCCACGAAGCCTGGAATTTCGAAGGGGCGTCCGAGAAGATGGACATCTTGAGACGCTTTTCCGATAGACTGAAGGGACGAAGCCGGTAAGCAGAAGGGGGAAAGACGCGTCATGAACACCTTGCGGAAAGCGATATGCCATAGAAAACAGTGCTTCTTAAGCGCCTCGATGGCCGGCCTTCTCGTGTTCACGGGGTTGTTCTCAAGCACCGCAACCGGTGCAGTATTCGATGTGCGTGAGCACGGTGCGAAAGGCGATGGCGCGACGCTGGATACCGGGGCTATTCAGAACGCTATCGATGCGTGCCACGAAAGCGGGGGAGGGAAGGTCTATTTTGGTCCCGGACGCTACCTTTCCGGCACGTTGTTTTTGAAAAGCAATGTCCACCTCTGCCTCGACCTCGGCGCGGTGCTCCTCGGCAGCACCGACCTTGAGCACTATCCCGAAACGGTTCAGGAATTCCGATCCTACACCGACAACTACACCGTTCGCAGCCTGCTCTATGCCGAAAAGGCCGAAAACATCGGCATTGAAGGCTCGGGTGTTATTGACGGACAGGGTGGCGCATTCCAGGGCGAGTACAAGGTCCGGCCGTACCTGATCCGCATCATCTCGTGCCGGAACGTCCGCATGCACGATATCACCCTGCGCGACAGTCCGATGTGGACCGTGCATTTTCTCGATTGTGATGTGGTGATCGTCGAGGGGATCACCATCCGCACGCGGGTCAACAAGAACAACGACGGCATCGACATCGATTGCAGCGAGAACGTGCGCATCAGCAATTGCGACATCTGGAGCGGTGACGACGCGATTGTGCTGAAGAGCACGGCATTTCGTCCTACGAAGAATGTCGCCATTACCAACTGCATCCTTAGCAGTAACTGCAATGCCCTCAAGATGGGTACGGAATCCAATGGCGGATTCGAGCAGGTTGCCATTAGCAACTGCGTTATCTACGACAACCGCCTCGCCGGTGTGGCCCTCGAAATCGTCGACGGCGGCACCATGGACGGCGTTGTCATATCCAATCTGACCATGAAAGACGTGGGCTGCCCGCTCTTTATCCGCTTGGGGAATCGGGCGCGCCCGCCTGTGGCTGATATGGAGAGACCCGGCGTAGGCACGTTGCGCAATGTGACCATCAGTAATATCGAAGCAATCGTCTCCAACCCCACCGGGTGCTCCATCACGGGACTACCCGGGCATTACGTCGAAAACGTCACCCTGAGTAACCTGCGCTTTACCTTTCCGGGGGGCGCAGAGGGACTGACCCAAGGGAGCGACGATAGGAGCGACACGGGTCTGTCCCGAACCTCCTGGTATTTTGTCCCCGAGAACGAGGATGAGTATCCCGAGTTCGCCATGTTCGGTACCCTGCCCGCCTACGGCTTCTTCGTGCGCCACGTCCGAAACCTGTGCATGGAGAACGTCGAAGTCGCCTTCGAACAGCCCGACCAGCGTCCCGCATTGCTCTGCGATGACGTCGAAAGACTGGCCATCGACGGTTTCCAGGCGGAGGCCGCGCCCGGACTGGAGATGCTGTTCGGTTTCCGCAACGTCCGCGACGCTCTTATTCGGGGCTGCATGCCAGGCGGCGACGTGAGCACCTTCCTGCGGCTTGAAGGCGGGGATACCAAAAACATATTCCTTGAGGCCAACGCTTTTGCCGAAAAGACCATCCCGCTGGTGCGCACCCCCGATGTGCCATGAAGCGTAGGAAAACGTCCGCCGTGGGACCGCCACCTTCGGCGGTCAGTATGACAAGGAGCGCGGCCGTACCCGTCCGCGGTGATCTCACGGACAGGTTGGACAACCTGTCCTCCGTTGCCGGAGTGGAGACCACGCGCAGGCCCGCGTGGTCGGAAG
>JAWODE010000729.1:0-2889 GCA_046483455.1 Candidatus Hydrogenedentota bacterium
GCGTGTACAACATCTGCGAAGCAGCGCACGAGCTGGGCACGTCCCGCGCGCTCTTCGTGTCCACCGACGAAGTGTATGGCAGCATCGATGAAGGCTCATTTACGGAACAAGCGCCCCCGCGGCCGGGGAATCCTTATTCCGCCAGCAAAGCGGGCGGAGACTTGATCGCGCTGGCCCACTTCAACACATTCGGGACGCCCGTGATCGTCACGCGCGGCTCGAACACCTACGGCCCGTATCAATATCCCGAGAAAGTCCTTCCCCTTTTCGTCAGCAATGCCCTGGATGACGAACCGTTGCCACTGTACAGCGGCGGCGAAAACAATGTCCGCGATTGGCTCTATGTCGAGGACCACTGCCGCGGCATCGATACGGTGCTTCAAGAGGGGAAGCCCGGGGAGATATACAATATTGCGGGCGGAAACGAACGGCGCAACATCGAGTTGACCCACAAAATCCTCGAATTGACCGGCAAAGGACCGGAACTCATCAAACGCGTGAAGGACCGGCCCGGCCATGACCGGCGGTATTCGATAGATGCGGCTAAATTGAAAGCTCTGGGATGGGCGCCCCGGATGGATTGGGACGAGGGAATGGCGCTCACCGTGCAGTGGTACCGCGACAACGAATGGTGGTGGCGCAAGATCAAAACGGGGGCGTTTCTCGAATATTACCGCAAACAATACGAGGAGCGGTAAACCGAAGAGTCGATTCTGCCAATCAAGCCCGCTCACGAGGGCCGAGAAGGGAGCACACGCCCATTCCCGACGCTTGGGGGAGGCTGCGGGCGGTACGCCTTGTGGCTATGTGTTTTCCTGTTCGTATTCGGCGGTGAGGGTGCTGCTGAGGCCTCCACGGGGATTGCATACGATGACGACCTTCATCTTGCGCGGCTCGCACGCCTTGACGAGGTCTTCAAGCATGCGGTTGACGAGGTGCTCGTACCAGATGCCAATGTCGCGGTACGAGAGAAGATAATATTTGAGCGAGCGCAGTTCGAGGCATTTTTCGCCGGGGGTGTATGTGATGGTGACACGCGCAAAGTCCGGCAACCCGGAAAACGGGCAGACCGAAGTAAATTCGGCGGTTTCGGTCACGATTTCGATGTCTTTTCCGACCGGTTTGCCGGCATATTCATAAGGGAAGCACTCGAGCAACTCCGGTTGAATCGCTTCGGGCCCTTTGAAGGGAAGGGTTTTATCGAGCGCGTTGAACTGCTCTTTTGCGGGCTTATTTTCCATGATAGATGCACCTCGCGGAGTTCGTCTCCTGCACAATGACGGCGCGAATGGCCGCGGGATGCCCCTCGAGACGCTCCCAGAGCCAGCGGCAGATGACTTCGCTTGTGGCCTTTTCGAGCCTGGGGATTTCGTTAAGGCATCTATGGTCCAGAAATTCGTATACCTCACGCAAGGCGTCGGTAAGGGCTTCGGGGGCGTCGGCGGCTACTTCAACGCGGTAACTGTGGCCGTGCATGTTATGGCATTTATGGTCTTCCGGCAATTGTGCCAGCGACTGGGCCGCTTCAAAGGTGAAGCGGACTCCTCCGGGCAGACCATCCTCGGGGCGCGGCGGCACGAGTTCCGGGTTGAAGGCACAGGCGCCAACAATAGCGACACGCACGTCTTTCAACGAGGGCAGGGCAGGCTTCAGGTTGCGCATGATCCAATCGCGCAGACCCGGCACCGTCGTGTCCGCCAAATCGTCAATGTCGTTCAAGACAGCGTGGTCGATTTGTTTATAGAGGGGTTTAAAAGCGGCGCTGATATCGGCGTAATCAATGAACCATCCGATGGTTGGCGACACTTCTCCCTCGACCACGAGCGTAATCTCGTAACTGTGACCGTGGAGGCGCTGGGTAGCCTCACTGCCCTGAGGGTTCCAATGCGCCGCCTCGGCAAAGAATCGTTTTGTCAGCGTGACGTTCAATCAGACTCCTTTCTGGTCCGGAGGCCAGATCAGTTTATGCAATTGCAGTTGCACGCGTACATCGAGACCGTCTTCGAGAATCCATTGGACTAATTCCCGCGGGTCCATGGCGCCAAAAACAGGGGCAAACAAGACCGCATTACAGCGGGCGGCAATATTGTACTTTTCAAGCACCCCGCGGCTCCATTCGTAGTCCTCGCGGTCGGCGATCACGAATTTAACTTCATCGCGCGGGCCGAGTACGTCGAGATTCGACCAGTCATTCTTGTCGCATTCGCCGCTGCCGGGGCACTTGAGGTCCATGATCTTGATGACGTCGTTGGGTAGGGCCCCAATGGGCAGCGAGCCGCTGGTTTCGCAAAGCACCGTGTACCCTTGCGCCAATAAGGCTTCCGCCAAGGCCTGACATCCCTTTTGAAGCAGCGGTTCCCCGCCTGTGATCTCGATGAGCGGGCATCCGAGCCGCCGGCACCTTTCCAGAATCTCGGCGATGGTCATCGTGTCGCCGTGATGGAACGCATAGTCGGTATCGCACCACACGCATCGCAGGTTACATCCCGTGAGCCGAATGAATGTGCAGGGTTTGCCCGCCCTTGTTGATTCGCCCTGGATGCTCCGGTAGATTTCGGTCACGACCAGAGTGCGTTGTGACCGGTCTTCAGCCGACTCGGCGGAGTCCTCTGCGAGATGTCCGGGTTGTAAGGATGAGGGTGTCATGAGCAACCTTGTTTTGCGCGGGAAATGACAGCCACGTTTTCGTGATGGAATACAGTGGTTTATCCCGCGGCCACGATTTATTATAAGCAACTGAAGTGCTGGCATTCACGTTTCGAGCGTCCTCGTGTGCGTCCTCCCAAAAAAGGTTGCCCGGGTAGCGCAAAGGACGGGGCTTGCTTTTGGGCGGCTCTACCGTCATGATTTCAACAGTCGCGTGGGACAATACGGACGCGTAGGCGCAAC
>JAWODE010000740.1:0-8205 GCA_046483455.1 Candidatus Hydrogenedentota bacterium
CCTCCACTAACATAAGGAAAATGGCGTGGTGGACAAACACAAACGAGGGGATACGTTATGACCAGCCAGCGAGATTCCGCGAGAAGTTTCGGCATGTGGAAAAAACTCCCACGAAAACTGCTTGCCGGCCTTATGGTGGTCACCACCCTGAATGGCCTGCGCACAGCCCTCGCGATGGAAGCCACGACAGAAACTCCAAGGATTTTGCCCAGGCCAAGAGTGGAAGAGTACCGCGGGAGATGGGTTGTCCTTTGTGAAGCCGGCGAGACGTTGAAGATCGCGAGTACGGAAGACCGCGAATGCCCTCCCGCCGTGGGCGAAGGAATCGCTCTTTTCAATAAACGCATCAAGGTCCTGGGATGCGAAGGAGCCCGGTGGGCGGGGTCCAAAAACGATTCCGCCGTGCGGATTGAGACCATATCCCCAGACGCGTTGGCGACCATGCTAGATGCCGGCAACAGGGAGCGACTCGAGGGACAGCGCCTTGAACAAGCTTATGCGTTGGAATGCGGCCCGGCGAAATCAAAAGGCGCCGCGGTCGTGATTCGTGGGAGCACACCATTGGGCCATTACTACGGACTTGTCTCGCTGTGCCAGCTCGTCGAGAAAAACCCCGGCGGCGGCGTGAGAGCACCGGAGGTCGTGGTCCGCGATTGGCCCGCGATCGGCATTCGCCTCGCCAAAACCAGCGGCACCCATAATCCGCTTCCTGTCGTGCAACGCTACGCCGCGTGGCTTCCCCTAAACAAAATGAGCGCCATGGGCATCCAGTTTCACGGGAAGAACTCGAAGGAGCTGGGACGCTTCAGGAAAAACGTGGAAGTCACCTGTGCGAAAGCGCAGCGCGAAGGAAACCTGGAGACAATCGTGTATTTCTGCCCGTTTCGGGGCAAGGCCTACGATTTCGAGGCCGCCGAAGACCGCCAAGCCTATGTCGATCTGATTCACTGGATACTCGATCAGGGCGCTCACGGCATCGAAGTGGATTACAACGACTGGCCGGGCGAAAAGACACCTATCGAAGACGTGATTAATCTCGCATGCGATGCCGTCAATGAAAAACGTCCGGACGCCTATGTGCTTTATTGTCCACCCAACACCGGCCCGAGCCAGTATCGCGGCGAAGCCACACCGGAGATGACCCAGATCCTCTCACAGGTGCCCCCCAAGGTTTGGCCCCTCTGGACGGGTATGGCCACCCTTATCACCAAACCGCTCACGGCCAAACAAGTCGAACAGTGGACCAAGGACGCCGGGCGACGCCCCTTCCTCTGGGTCAACCGCGTGTCGTTAGGGGTAGAAAGAGCGTTTTCGCGCCCCGTCGAACAGGGATCGGACACGCATGTCTTTCAGGGTGAACTTTTGCCGAAGGACTTGGACCGGCTTTTCGAGGGCATTCACTTCAACGCGGGGTTCTCACGCGATTACAACGAATTGCCGCAAGACTTCAGTGCCGCATCTCTGGCCTATTTCAGCACCGCCGCGGATTATGTCTGGAACCCCGACGACTGGGAGGCCGCCGAATCCGTCCGCCGTGCAAAGCGCTTCGTAGAGATAATGAAGCCCCTGATTCAAGAATAAGAGCCATGGACTCGAGCTGCAAAAACCAAACCGTCTCCAGCCGACTTCAACACGAAAACCATCTTACAGATTGCTTTTTGTGCTGGACTTGCCGGTTTTCTGGAAGCATGGTACTCTGATCCCAGCATGCTTGGACTGTAAGAGATTTCATGGGCAACCATCGACAGAGAGCACCCCGACTGGAAGAACTCCTTCAAGTCTGCAAGGAGAAGCTTTCGGCACATTATAGGGAGCAGCTTCATGGAGTGGTACTCTACGGTTCGGCGGCGCGTCGGGAGGCTTCGGCGGAAAGTGATGTGGATTTGCTGGTACTTTTAGAAAAACCGTTCGATTATTTTGAAGAAATCGAGACGCTCGTCGACCTATTGTTTGAACCGCAGCTTGAATTCGGCGTGCATATCTCTGCCCGGCCTGCCGGTGCGGCGGATTTTGAGGCGGGGGCTATACAACTCTATCGAAATGCGCGGCAGGAAGGTGTACGTCTGTGAGGGACGAATACCGAACCGAAGTTGCCGCTTACCTCAAACGAGCGGAAACACCTCTTCATGCCGCAAGAGTGCTGTTCGATTCGGCTTTGTATGACGATGTTGCCTCCAGGGCTTACTATGCTGCGTTCTATGCGGTTTCCGCACTACTGTTGAGTTGTGGCTTTGCCTTTAAGAAACATAGCGCAGTCATAAGCGCATTCCATCGTGAATTTGTTAGGACAGGCGTGGTCGGCGTTGGTTTAAGCAAATCATTGGGGTGGCTATTCGAACTTCGAGGAATAGGAGATTACGGCGAAATCCTGCACGTGCCCGAAGAAAAGGCACGGATGGCCATCGAACAAGCGGCCCAATGTGTGCACGCTGCATCCGAGCTCTGCAAGTAGTGAAAAGCAGAAGATCGCTTTTTCGGCGCTGCCTTCCTTTTGTCCTCTTCACCGGGTTAGTCCCTTGTCTGGTTTTCATTGACTTCCGTCTCGTTGGTGTGGCAAATTGACGTTGTCGGTCCGGTGCAGGGCCGTCGAATCCGTGCGCGATGCACACGGGCAGGAGGATCGTGCGACCGTAACTGGCGACTTGGCGTGGAAATAACCACGGGGAAGCGGTTCGCACGGAAGAATTGCCGTTCGCCTGGGCACTGAAAGCAGTGGCCCGGGCGTTGCTGTTTTCAGGGGCTCCGGATATAGGAGGAAGACTCATGGCGGAAAAAGATCTTAAGCAGATGTACCGCACCCGAACAGAGGGAAATTTCCCGGATACCATCGAATTGCTCGGGCGCCCCTATACCAAAGTCGAGGATTTGCGCTACGGCACCAACCCCCACCAGCCGGCTGCCTTCTACCGCCCCGCCGACGGCAAGAACCTTGTGCTGGGCGCGTACGAAATCCTGAAAACCGGCAAAAGCGGCCTTTCCCAAACCAACATCGAAGACATACACCACGCCGTCGGCATCCTGAAATACATGAAGCGCCCCGCATGTGCGGTCATGAAGCACTGCAATCCCTCGGGAGCCGCCATCCAGGTCGACGAAATGCCTCTCGTCGAGGTGTACCAGCGCGCGCGCGACGCCGACGCCCAAGCGGCCTTCGGCAGCGTCGTGGCCTTCAATACGGAAGTGGACGCCGCTGCGGCCGAAGAGATCATGCAGACCATCGTCGAAGGCGTGGCCGCGCCCGCCTTCACGCCCGAAGCGCTCGAAACCTTGAACAATTTCGACCGCTTCAAACGCAACAAGCAAATCCGCATCGTCAAGTTGCCCGATTTCTCGGCACTGCCCAAGTACCTCGAGGACGGGACGGACGTGTTCGAGATGAAAGTGTTTAACGACGGTAGCGTGGTATTGGCGACCCCGTACTTGTCACGCGTGAAGGGGCCGGAGGACCTTGTCCCGGCCTACTGCGAGCACGCGAAGAAGGGCCGCATCGACATCGCCCGCAAACCCACCGCCCGCGAACTCGACGACCTGCTCTTCGCCTGGTACGTCAACATCCACGTGCGGTCCAACGGCTGCGTGATCGCCAAAAACGGCCAGACCCTCGCCGTGGGTACCGGCGAACAGGACCGCGTTGGTGCGGTCGAACAGGCCGTGATCAAGGTCAGCAACAAATACAAAGGCGCCGAGTCCATGGAAGAGGCCGTCATGTCCTCCGATGGGTTCTTCCCCTTCCGCGACGCTGTCGACGCCGCCACGAAGAAAGGCGTTTCGGCCGTCGTCCAGCCCGGCGGGAGTGTCAACGACTACGACGCTATCCTCGCGTGCAACGAAGCCAATGCCGCCATGGTTTTCTCCATGGAACGCTGTTTCTCCCACCACTGACCGTCTTCGGGAAAACGCGGAGTGAGGAGCGGTTGAAAAAGCCGGCCGGTGCATCGCAAACGCGAAAAACGATCGGGACGCCCATGAGGTAACCTGGACCTCGGTTTGCTCCGCAAACCACCGGGGCACCCTGTTTTTTGCTCAATTCGAATAGCTCAAGGACTTTTTCAACAACTTCACTGTACCACGCGAGCGTCGCGAGACGGGATTGTCCTCAGCTTTCGCACTCACCCATTTGGGGACTTGGCTCAACCGCCTTTCTCCCGTGAGCAAGCCCCCGAAAGGTTCCTCGCCGCCGCTTACCTTCGATTGCAAAGCGAAATCTGTTGCAGGACCGTTTTCTATGCTATTCTCAAAAACAACGTTCACGACGCTTTTGGCCGTAAGACGCTAGCGGCTTAACGATGGAAATAGACTTTTATGCCTGGAAAAAAGGGGGAGAAACAATGCGAGAACCCATGCACAACATAGACAAATTGATGCGTAATGGTTCGATTTATCGAAAAATAAGGGCCACTGTTGTCTGTGCAGCCATGGTCGTTGGTTGCATGGCCTATGCCCAAGAAGAGCAAGCACCGTCTTCAAAGCAGCAAGAACCGCAAATGTCGCCCTCGATCTTAGTGTGTTTTACCTGGAGTTTCCGCAACATCGGCGATATCGGCATCACGCCCGGCTTGCTCAATTTGCTCGAACAATATATCCCCGGCGCCCGGGTGACCCTGGTCGCCAACAGCCACGCCGACGAGACCGGTGAATACCTGGCCACGCGCTTTCCGTCGTGCAAACTAATCCGGACGCCGTTTCGCTCGGAGGAGCCGACGCCCGAGTTCATGGAAGCGTTCAAGAATGCCGACCTTATTCTCTACAACTCCGGCACGACCCTTTCGTTTGGCCGGTGGAAGCGTGACTGGAATCAAACCATGCGTTTCGCCATGCCCCTGGTGATGGCGCGGGACGCCGGTAAACCTTACGGCATCTACTGCCAGTCGTTTGAATTGTTTGCATGGCCCAGCAACTTCTTCTTCCGCGATTTGCTCTCGGAAGCCGATTTCGTGTTCGCGCGCGACACCAATTCGCTCGAATACCTGAAAAGCCTCGGTATAGCTCCGCCCGTACTCGAGTATGGACCCGACGCCACCTTTGGTTTCGACCTTCACGACGAAGCCTGGGCCGACAACTTCATGAAAGAATATGAGCTTGAGCCGCGCGGATTCATCACGCTGACCATCCGCAGCAGCAGGCAGGGGTTCATCGACGAAGAACGCGAAGCCCTTCACGCCGCCAAAATGCGCCAACTCGCCACGGCATGGGTCGAGCGGACCGGTTTACCCGTGCTCGTATGTCCCGAGGTCGAGCACGAAATCGAGCCCGCCCGCGAGCTGATTCTCGATCCGCTCCCCGATGACATCCGCAAGCATGTGCGGTTTAAAGAAGATTTCTGGTTGCCTGAACAAGCTTTCTCGGTATTCGCGCGTGCGCGCATCATTGTGAGCATGGAGATGCACTCGATCATCATGGGTTTGGCGGCAGGCACGCCGGTGCTTCATCCCCGGTTTGTCGAAGCCGGGCGCAAAGCTTGGATGCTGCGCGACCTCGGCGTCGAAGAGTGGCTCTTCGACCTCGATAAAGACCCCGCCGAAGATGTTATCGCCGCCGCTCTCGAAATCCACGACGACTTCCCCAGCGCGCTTGAAAAAGTGGACGCCGCGATGGCATTCGTGCGCAAACGCCAGAGCGAAACCATGGCTGTCGTTAAAGAATCGCTTGAGTGAAACGGCGAACGCCGAGAAGGGCCGCGGTCCTGGTAGTCCAGGTGGACCGTATGGACGATATGGACACAGTGGACCCGGAAACGAGAATGGGGAAAACGCTGAAGGCACAGCACATACTGTCAATCATGACCGCCACGCTCATGCGCCCTCTATAGCCTGTCGGAGCCCGATTGGGTAACGGGGGGCGGATTTTCCAATCCGGCATTGGTGCTCACGCGGGCTCGCTCGCTTGCACAATAAAGACGAGGCTCAACCGCTTAAGTCTACTCTTATGCGTGCTCAGCCCCCTCCTCCGGAGGCGCGTAGTGGTCGTGCCACCAATCCGCCAAGCGTCGCCCACCGAAAAAGAGACCCAGTCCCAAGCCGATTTGAAGAATCAAGACGACGTTGGACAGTAAGATGTTGATTATGAACTGGTCGGTGGTCCCAGGGGTACTTTGATAAAAGCCGAGAAGGACAAGCACGCTTCGAAGCGGGCGCTCAAGATGCCAGCTCACTCCTAGGAGCATAAGGATGCCCGCACATGAGAATCCAATGGCCTGCAGCTGGCGCCCGTTCACGCCCGTGCCGAATCGCATGGCTTTCAAGGAATGTCCCAATGCCCCGGCCAAACGGGTGCCGTACACAACCAGCACCATGCCTCCAATCAAGCTCACTAAGAAGGGGAGTAGCGTGACGACCGGAAACGGTTTTTGCCCTCGCCAAACGTAAAAGACGTAAATGGCAGGTTCCAGTAGTCTGGGCGCGTAAATCATCGAAAATACCCCCAGCAGCTGTAATCCCATTACCATGAATCCCCGCTGACTCATTGGATGCTCCTTTCCTTGGTTGCGAAATTCCTCGTCGGTTGTCTACTACCATACACAAGCCACAAATAAAGCACGAGTTGGGGAAGAAAGAAGGCGATCGGCATTCTGACATGAGCATTTTCGGTATGATTAACAGGGCATGACGGCCAGGCCTCGGGGAAGATTAAGCATTCAATTTTATTGTTCTGCTTTTTCTGGCCCGCCCTCTTCCGGAGGCGCGTAGCGGTCGTGCCACCAGTCCGCCAGTCGGCGTGCACCGAAAAAGAGGCCTAAACCCAAGCCGATTTGCAGAACCAACGCGAGCGATCCCAGCAAGGAATTGGTCACGAGGCGGCCCCAGTCACCGGCAAGACCACTGGGCGGCGAGAAAACCGTCAGTATGCTGGAAAGCGAACCCGCGAGATTTCCAACTACCCGAATGAGCACCAGAGCCCCGACCAGGGAGAACCCGATGGCCTGAATTTCACGTCCCCCCAGATTCGTCTTGGTTGCCAGCCCCGTGGGTTCCGTGCCGTATCCCAGCCAAGCGGCAAGGCGGTCGGCCTTGATAAGCAAAACCAGGCCAACAATAAAAGGGCCAAGAAGAATAAGGAGCACCACAAGCTTGAAGTCCGTCTGTCTAGAAAGGCTTGAAATAACGTAGCGCATGTACTGCAAAGAGGAAGCCCCAACGATAAATGCATATATCCCCAGCAGCCGCAATCCCATTGCCATGAATCCCCGTTGACTCATTGGATGCTCCCTTCCTTGTTGGTCAAGTTTTCCGTGGGCTCTCTACCGCCATACATAAGCCGCGCATAAAGCTCGAAGGCACACAACAGTTACATTTTCATGGCTAGGATATTCACATCATCTCGAAAACCGCCCTTAACATACCTATCCTTTCGGCGTCGATGGCGTGACAGGCCCGGATCCATTTCGTTTTACTGCAACATTTCCCGGGCATACTGTTCAAGCCGATCGCGCACAAGCTCGGGTTTCGTACCGCGCAATTCGGCTTGGACGTCGAGCGGTACCTCGAGGACGGTTTCAAGGGCCGACACCGCGGACAAATAGAGGCGGTCGTCCTCCGACTGCACGTGCTTGAGAAGAAGGGGCACGATGACCTCCAGGTGGTCCCTGGCGAAACTGCTGGGGCGGTACGCGAAGACGGGGTCCCGGAAAACAGAGAGGTCCTGATGCATAATCTCGCTTTCCAGGCGCTTTACCAGCACCGCGTCCGTACGCGGCGAGCGGATGTAGTGGAAGTCAACGTACGGGATCAACTTTGATTCCAGGGTGCGTTCCTGGTACGCGCGCACCACGTCCGCGCCGGCATCGTCGCCGAGCGCATACAGAATCCATGCGCCCGCAAAAGCGAAGTCGTCCCCGGCCTGTTGATAACTCTCCCGAATCGCCGGTAGGGCATCATCACCGTCGACAACGGCCAGTCCCATGAGTGCGGTCCAGCGCAGAACTTCGACGACATCGTTGCGTTCCCGTTCGGGCATTTCCTGCCATTGTCTATCGGGGTGCGCACGGTAGCGTTTGAGATTCCGCTCTTCCGTGAAGGGTTTAAGAAGTGGTGGGGCTTTCTCAGGGGCATAGCGCGCGAGATACAGCATGGCCGCTCGCCACGTACTCATGAGCCTGACAATCCAGGCCTCTTCGCCCTCGCCGGGCTCACGCTGGAGCAGGCGTTCCGCGACATTCGCGGCCCGGTCCGGCGCCCCGCATTCGTGCAGTGCCACCATAACCCGTTC
>JAWODE010000743.1:0-9858 GCA_046483455.1 Candidatus Hydrogenedentota bacterium
TGTCACAGTTGCTCATCCGTAGCGCCTGCAAAACCATCGGCGAGCAGAACGTTGTCATTCTCAAAGAACCTTCGATGGTAGCCGAGGATTTCGCGTGCTACCTGGAAGAAATTCCGGGGGCGTTCTTCTTTTTAGGTATGGCAAACAATGCCGAGGAACCTTATCCCCCTTTGCATAGTAATTGCTACGACTTTAACGATAAGGCGCTTCCCACCGGTATAAGCGTGATGGCTGAACTGGCATTGCGGTTTCTGGCGGAGGAATGATGCCGCCACTGTCTGGCCACTTGGTTGAATACGGCGCTCTATTTTAACGCTTGGAAACGTTCGAAGAAGTCGGGAAACGTTTTAGACACACACCCGGGATTCCTGATGATAACTCCGGGAATGCGTAATCCTGCGAGTGCGAAGCTCATAGCCATTCGGTGGTCGTTGTAGGTGTCAATCGCGGCGCCGTGGAGTTTTCCGGGGACGATCCGCAGGCCATCCTTGAATTCCTGGACGGCCGCACCTAGTTTTTGTAGCTCGCGGGCCATTGCATCGATGCGATCACACTCTTTGATGCGCAGATTGGCGACGTTGCGGATGGTCGTTGGGCTTTCGGCAAACAGGGCGGTCACGGCGATGGTCTGGGCCATATCGGGCATGGCATTGAGGTCGATATTCAGGCCACGCAGGGGCGTTGCGCCGATGACCTCGGTCCAATCCGGCCCTGCGGTAACCGTACATCCCATGCGTTCAAGGACCCGCGGGAATTGGGCGTCGCCTTGCAGCGATGATTCTCCTAGATTGCACACACGCACACGGCCTCCAGCGATGGCCGCCGCCGCGAAAAAGTAGGATGCCCCGGAGGCGTCGCCTTCAATAACGTACTCTCCGGGCGTATAACGCTGGCCGGCGGGAACGCGGAATGCCAGATAGTCTTCGTTCTTTGTCTCGACGCCCCGTTCCTCCATCATTGCCAGTGTGAGATCAACATACGGCTTCGAGACAAGTTTGTCCTCGACAACAATGATTGGCTCACGCTCGGCTTGGACCGCTGTCATGACTAGTCCGCTGAGGTACTGACTGCTGGCCGAGCCTCGGATGTGCGTGGTCCCCCCAAACGGCCCGTTCGAGGTGAGGGTAACCGGGGGATATCCATTCTGTGTCTGTACATCGAGTCCCCATTCGCGTAACGCGATGGCCAAGTCTTTGATAGGTCGCTCCCGCATACGCGGATTGCCGTCGAGGACCGTCGTTCCCGGGACGCCGGCGCAGGCAGCTGTCAGAAAACGCATGGCGGTGCCGGAGTTTCCCAGATAGAGAGGCGTCTGGGAAGGGGCGAGACGACGTATTTTGACGGTGACGACGTCCCCTTCGCGGGTCAAATCGCCTCCCAAGGCTCGAATCCCCTCGATCATGTAACCGGTGTCATCTCCGGGCGCCACGCCCTTGAGCGTCGATACGCCTTGCGTGAGGGCTGCCATTACCAGGGCCCGTGCCGTGCAGCTCTTCGACCCGGGCACGGTTACCTCGCTATCGAGGTCTTTGCGTGGTTGTATTTCCCGGCTTTTCATGACGATACCTCAACGGTAATGCTATCGCCGACGCCAGCGTTGTATTCCCTGGCCGCATGACCGCAATTCACGGCAATTTCCAGGCGTTCGCTGCTACCGAAATAGGCGACCGGCTTTCCGAGAGGAACGTCGCTGAATGTTTTCCCGATTCCCTCGAGTACCAAGGGTCCCAGGCGGACGCGGCGAACCTTTTTGCCTGGAAGCGTTTCGCGCGTGATGTTGCTGAGCACCGTTCCGAAAGAATCCACGTGGATCACCGTGCCGCTGACCGTGGTTTCGGACATGCATACAGGCTCGGGGATATCCAGGGTCTGAAGAGTCTCAAGGATGGGTCCAACGTCCGAAAACGGTTCTCCTGATGCGAGGTAAGCGGCTGTAGGAGCGAAAATATCGCGCCCATGGAAAGTAGTGCTGACAGTGGCAGTCATGCAGGCGGGATTGGTGATGATTCGGGCCTCAATGAGGGAGAGCTTTTTGAGAACCAGGGTTAGAAGTCCGTTGTCCGGACACACAAAATACTGTCCTCCCAAACGCGCGGCGATAGGACGCCGTGAAGTACCTACGCCGGGGTCCACAACAACCATATGAACCGTTTCGTCAGGAAAACAAGGCATGCATCCCTCAAGAAGAAGCGCCGCGGACATAATGTCCTGTGGCGGCAGACTATGGCTCAGATCCAATATGGACGCCTTCGGACAGCGAGACGCTAGAACGCCTTTCATGGCGGCAACATAGAAGTCCTGCTCGCCGAAATCCGTGGATAATGTAATCAGTGGATGTTTAAGAGTTTTCATTTAAAATGTCCCAAGATAATGTCAAAAAAGGATCATAACAAGACAATTGAAAAATGGCTACCGTCCGGGAGCAGTGCGCAGGAGGAACAGAATCAGCTCGATCTCGATGGCCAGGTGGACCAGGAAGGGCAGGAGAACGTTTTGCCGCTTCCGTGCCCATAACGTTAGTACGACCGACAGGGCTACCATTCCCAAGGTTTCGATAGGGGCTTTCTGAAGGTGATAGACCCCCTCGGACAGCGGCACAATGAGCCATCCCGTTCGGGGAAGCCATTTATCCCACGGCCGCAGCAGGAAGTAGCGATGTAAGAACTCCCAGCCGATGAGCCAGGAGGCTGTCCAACTGAGGTGCCAGAAAAGCAGGGCTTGCTTCTGCTCCGTGGAGAGGTCGCCGTATCCCCGGTAGCTTTCCCGAACGCCGGGAAGCAAAGGGATAACCAGTACCGCTAATGCGCCCGCGAGCACGAGCCCGAGCAGGATGTACACGTCTTTTCTCTGCCACCGTTTGAAGGTAAACGCGTGTCTGTCCAGGTGAGGGAGAGCAAGCAGGAAGGGAATTACAAACCAGGCGACGAATTTGAATACATCGAAGCCACCGGGACTGAACTTGTGCAGGTACCGCCACTCGAACGGATAGTGCACGCGCTGGGTGGCAAGTGTATCGAAGCTCAGGACAATGATTACGTATGCGGTGACAAGCCATGCAGCCCATTGTGTTTTTGTCCCCGTTCCTTCAGATTGTGAAATCCTGGGCATGGTTTATCGGGCGATCTTTTTTCCTTCCCGTGTTTCGGGAAAGGGGCAGAGTTCCCGCACGCAACATTGAGAACACTTGGGATTTCGGGCCAGGCAAATTGCCCGTCCGTGAAAAACCAGGCAATGCGAGAAAAGGGTCCAGTGTTTCCGCGGCACAATCCGCATGAGGTCCTGTTCGATCTTGGCCGGATCGCCGTTCCTGGTGAAGTCCAAACGCGTACTGACCCGTTTACAGTGGGTGTCGACAACGATCCCGGGTGTCTCGAAACATTCGCCAAGAATGACGTTTGCCGTCTTGCGCCCGACGCCGTCCAGTTGAATCAGCTCTTCCATGGTTTGGGGGACGTTTCCGTCGAATTTCTCTGCGATTGTCTGACACGCGTTCTTGATGGTCTTCGCCTTCTGACGATAAAAGCCGCAGGTACGAATGGCATCCTGCAGTTCTTCGTCTGGTGCATCTGCGTAATTCTGGGCCGTCTTATACTTTTTGAACAGATTGGGGGTCGTCATATTGACGCGTTTGTCCGTGCACTGAGCGGCCAGAATTGTGGCCACAAGCAGTTCGAGTGGATTCGTGAAGTCCAGGGAACACCGGGCGTCGGGATAAGCCCGCCGCAGCCTTTCGAGAACCTTGCGGGCCCGTTCGCGATTCGCTTTCTGACTAACTTTGATTGCCGCCATCGGACTGACTCGTATTTCCTATTCTTAAAACTTTAGATTAAGTGCCAATGCCAAGACCTCGCGCATTTCTTTCACGAAATGGAACTCGACCTTTTTGCGGGCTTTCTCGGGCACTTCGTCGAGGTCTTTTTCGCACCGTTCCGGCAGGATGATGTGCTTGACTCCCGCCCGCACGGCTGCGAGCACCTTTTCTTTGATGCCTCCTACCGGCAACACCAACCCGCGTAGCGTGATTTCGCCCGTCATGGCCAAGTTGCGTTTCACCTTCTTGCCGGTCAGGAGCGAGGTGACGGCGGTCAACATGGTGACCCCTGCGCTGGGACCGTCTTTCGGAACCGCGCCGGCCGGAACGTGAATGTGAAAGTCATATTTTCGGAATTCATCGGGGGGGATGCCGAGCGCCTCCGCATTTGCGCGCACGTAGCTCAACACAGCTTGGGCCGATTCCTTCATGACGTCGCCCATTTGGCCGGTAAGCGTTAGTTCACCCTTTCCAGGCATGCGTGTTGCCTCGACGAAGAGGATGTCGCCGCCGGTCGGTGTCCACGCAAGGCCGGTCGCGACGCCCGGACGGCTGACCCGGTCGAGTACTTCGTGGTAGAAACGCTCGGGCCCCAGGTATTCCTCGAGGTCTTTTGCGTCTACCTTGATTGGTTTGCGCCGGCCTTTGGCAATGGCGGTGGCGCATCCGCGACACACCGCTCCGATCTCGCGCTCGAGGTTGCGAACCCCGGCCTCACGCGTGTACGACCTGATAATGCGGCGGATTGCCGCGACGGTAATGGTGACTTTTTTCGATGAAACTCCGTTGGCGGACATTTGACGAGGTACCAGGTATTTTTTGGCGATATGCACCTTCTCTTCAAGCACATAGCCGGGAATCTCGATGATCTCCATGCGGTCGCGCAAGGCCCAAGGAATGGTATCTAGCACATTTGCGGTTCCAATGAAGATCACGCGCGATAGATCGAAGGGGACATTGAGATAATTGTCGGCAAAGGTATGGTTTTGAGCCGGGTCCAATACCTCGAGGAGGGCCGAGGAAGGATCGCCGCGGAAATCCGCGCCTATCTTATCCATTTCATCAAGCATGAAAACGGGGTTCTTCGAGCCCGCTTTTCGAATCCCCTGGATAATTCGTCCCGGCATGGCCCCCACATACGTTCGGCGGTGTCCGCGAATCTCGGCCTCGTCGTGCAGGCCGCCAAGGGACATGCGGACGAATTTCCGCCCGAGTGCACGGGCAATCGACTGGCCCAACGAAGTTTTGCCAACGCCCGGCGGTCCGACAAAACACAGTATCGGTCCGGGGGCTTCCGGCTGCAGTTTTCGCACTGCAAGATATTCGAGAATGCGTTTTTTGACCTTCCCGAGGCCGTAGTGGTCCTCGTTAAGGATGTTTTCGGCGCGTTCAATATCAAGTTGGTCTTTGGTCGAAGTGTTCCAGGGAAGTTCCACGAACCAGTCGAGGTAAGTGAGAATGACGTGATACTCGGCGCTGGCTTCGTTCATCTGGCTTAGACGGTCCAACTCGCGAAGCGCTTCTTTGCGAACCTCCTCGTCGAGTTGGAGGGCCTCGATCTTTTGACGGTACTCCTGAAGCTCCGGCCGCGCCTGTTCGCCAATACCCAGTTCATCTTGAATGGCCTTCAGTTGCTGGCGGAGATAAAATTCCCGCTGCGTGGCGTCTATCGAACTCTTGACCTCGTCCTGGATTTTGTGGGAAGCCTCCATGACCTGGAGTTCGTTACCTACCACATAAACCAGTTGCTCGAGCCGCTCGCGGGGATCGGTTGTGGAAAGTAGTTTCTGTTTTTCTTCCACGGAAATATTGAGGTTGGCCGCAACAATGTCCGCCAACCGCCCGGGTTCTTCTATACTATCCAATACGTGCACCGCTTCGTCGGGCATATTGGTAGCCAACTCCGCATACCGCGTCATTTGCTGGCGAATGGTTTTCACGAGCGGGGGGATTTTCTCAGGAAGGGTCGCTTCTTCAGTGAGGATTTCCACGTTGACCGTGGGATAAGGCTCACGCTGCGATAGGCCAGCGGGCCGAAACCGTTCAAGGGCTTGCAGAAGCACAACCAGACTGTTATCCGGCAGGCGCTGAAGTTGGAGAATCCGGCCGGTAGTCCCCACTTCATAGGCTGTGTCGAGCGATTTGGAGTCCCCACTTTCCGGGCGCAATGTGAGGACAGCGACCATCTTGGGTCCCAGTGCCGCCTCATCGATCACCTTTTTGTCGGCCTCGTCTGTCAAGCGAATTGGCATGGCGGCCAATGGAAACAAGACGGTGTTTTCAAGCATGAGCAGGGGCAATATTTCGGGCGTCTGCGGGGTGCTGTCGCTATCCGTGATAATTACTTGGGGAGATTCCTTGCCATCAGTCATTGCGATGTGCTCCTTGGTACCTCAATTTTGAGGTATCCTTCACGGAATTTGGCCTGGATATTCTCTACGTCGGCGCCTGACGGAAGCTGAATGCGTCGTGCAAAACGCCCATAGGGGATTTCCATCTGGTACACGTGAACTGTTCGGGAAGGGACACGCTTCCGGCGTTCTCCTTCGATGGTCAGAATATTACGTTCGATGGTGACATTCACCTGGTCTCTCTTGACACCAGGCAACTCCGCGATGATCACAATCGTGTCATCGGTTTCGTAAATATCGAGCGGTGGTTCCCAATCGCCGGGACAAAAGGCTTCTAGTTGCGGTCGAGGGTTTAATCCGTACATGTGGAAGTATACGTTCGGGTATCGAGGCATTGCCCGTTCCTCCTGGATTGCACCATTGTTCGCGCGCTACGGGATAAGGATTTCGTTTATGAGGGGGCAAAGCACGTCCGCTAGCGTCATGCATACGACACGCAGAATCCTTTTGTTTATTAAGCAAGGATATTCTGCGTGTATCGTGCAGCCCATTCATACGCCTATGTTAATGAGAGTATATCGGCAGTCTTTTCATTGAAGCAAGAAAGGCATCCGTCTATAATCTGTCTTTCCGTGAATAATGGTCTTATGTTGGGGGGTCAGGAAGAAGGGTTTAGCGTATGTCGCAGGGGGCAGTCGTCGTTATCCCGACCTATAACGAGGCGGAGAATATCGAGCGGCTTATCGGGGCCATTCATGAGGTCTCGCCGGCACTTGATGTCGTGGTGGTGGATGATTGCTCTCCCGATGGGACCGGGGATCGGGCCGCGGCTATCGAGGGAGTCCATGTCATACGACGTGCGGGCAAAATGGGTCTGGGGACCGCCTATGTCGCCGGGTTCCGGTATGCCCTCGATAAAAATTATGCCCGTATCGGAGGCATGGACGCCGACTTCAGTCATGACCCGGGCAGGCTTCCGGCTTTGTTTGATTTGCTGGATGAATACGATGTCGGTGTTGGTTCGCGTTACATTCCGGGGGGAGGAACGCGCAACTGGGGCCTTCATCGCCGGGCACTCAGTCGTTCCGCCAATGCTTTTGCAAGGTTCATGCTGGGCTTGTCTGCAAAGGATGTGACGTCGGGATACCGAAGTTACCGGCGGGAAGTGCTCGAAAGCATCGAGATGGATATTCTGGCTTCTCACGGGTATTCGTTTCTGGTGGAACTGCTCTATCGCTGTGTCCAGAAGGGTTTCTCCGTCGGAGAGACCCCCATCATTTTTGAAGACCGAACACACGGTACCTCGAAAATGAGCGTGAAAGAAATCTGGGGCGGGGTGAAGAATCTGTTCCGTTTGCGATTTGAATAGCCAACCTGCCTTTTGTCGGCTCCCGAATTCATATTGCAAGTGTAAAGATGGTGTGATGAGGCTAGCTCTTGGCCTTTTCTATAAACGTTTAAAGGCAGAGGAGGGATCCGAGTCTACCGGAATCGGCGTGTTCGCAATCACCCCGGTCTTCTGGTATGATCTTTTCGGCAGTGCAGCAGTGTATTTCGACGTGTGAAATCGCCCAAGATAGCGTAAGTATTTGAACATTGCCGACAGGAGGCACTCAATGCGCAACACCCGTTCGCAATTCGTGGGTTTGCTCTGTTTTCTGCTTTTTCTAGGGTTGCTGTTGTCCAACGGTTTTGTAAACCGTATTTTTGCACAGCAAAGTGATGTCGATGTCTTTACGCAGATCGAGCCCATTGGAAATGTTCTAGACGAGATACTCAAGAGCTATGTATACGAACCGGACCTCAACACCGTAGTTGAAGGAGGGTTGAAGGGCATGATGAATGCCCTGGACGAGCATAGTTCGTACATTTCCCCCGAAATCTATAAAGAATTAACGGATGAAACCCAGGGTGAGTTCGAGGGCATTGGTGTAACTATTCAATTGGACGAAAATGGAAATATTATGGTTTTCCAGCCCATTGAAGGGTCGCCGGCCGCGAAGGCGGGAGTGCATGCCAATGACCGTATTATCCGGATTGACGGAGTTTCCGCCAAGGGGATGAGCCTTGCCGAAGCCGCACAGCTTATCAAGGGACCCCGCGGTACTGTGGTAAAACTCACCGTGCTTCGTCCGGCGGTGGAGGAAGGCGCCGAAAACGAAATCATTGAGATCGACATCAAGCGCGGAAAGATTCCTCTCGAAAGCATCGTCGAGGCGCGGGTTCTCGATGAGGGTATTGGCTACGTGCGCTTAAGCGATTTCAAGCGAACTACTCAGGACGAACTTCGAAAATGTTTGAAAGAACTTGATGACCAGGGGATGAAATCCCTCATACTTGACCTCCGTTGGAATCCGGGGGGCCTCCTGGATGCCTCCGTCGATGTATGCAGCCTTTTTCTCGAGTCGAATAAGCTTGTGACCTATACGAAAGAGCGAGAACTCGATACAGGGCAACTCACAGAGGACATGATGCTTTACACGAAAGGAGGGGCCGCGGAGCCCATGTCTTTTCCTCTAATTGTGCTGGTGAATCAATTTACCGCCAGTTCGTCGGAGATTGTTACCGGTGCACTTCAGTTTTATGAACGCGCTATTATCGTTGGGCAGCAGACGTTCGGAAAGGGAAGCGTGCAAACCATTATACCGTTGCGCCGGCCCGCCGGGAGCGCGTTGCGCTTGACTACCGCCCTGTATTACACCCCCGCGGAAGTCACGATTCATAAACAGGGCATTCTGCCCGATGTCGAGGTCAAAATGTCCGAATCTCATCAGCGCGACCTGCTGACCCAGATGCGGGAATCGTTTATGGACGATCCGAGTCTGCGGCGTGGGGGCCAGAATCACGGGAGCGTTACCGGCAACGAAGTGACCGAGGAGACCGTCGAGGATATCCAATTAAAGCGCGCAGTCGAGATTCTTAAAGAAGACCCCGTTTTCGAAAACCTGGTGAGAAAGTACCACCGCGATACCACTGAGACTCAGGTAGCTGCGGCGGAGGCCGCTGACACGGACGCAGGTGAGGAGCAGCCTAAGAAGGACCAAGCCGAGGCGGTCATGGATGCAGATATAGACCTCCCTCCGGTCGAGAATTAGCCGCTGATGCGTCCGGATGACCGCCAGAATGACGAGCTTCGGCCGGTGACATTTCAACGGCACTACACGCGCTACGCGGAAGGCGCCGTACTCGTCGCGTTTGGAGAAACGAAAGTGGTGTGTACGGCGACAGTCGAGGACCATGTCCCTCTCTTCCTCCGCGAGACCAAGACCGGATGGGTCACCGCGGAATATGCCATGTTGCCGCGCTCGACCCATACGCGCACATCGCGGGACTCCCTGAACCGGGGGCGAACGAAAGAGATCAGCCGTCTCATCGGGCGGTCGTTGCGTAATGTGGTTGACCTGAGCTTTCTGGGCGAGCGGCAGATCATCGTCGATTGCGATGTTCTTCAAGCCGATGGCGGGACCCGCACGGCCGCGGTTACGGGGGCTTATGTGGCACTGCACGATGCTATTGATCGCTTGCTTGCTCAAGGGACCATAGAACAATCTCCTCTATTGGGACAATGCGCGGCGGTCAGCGTGGGGCTCGTTGATGGCGAAGTGTTGCTCGATCTCTGCTATGAGGAGGATGCCGCCGCCGATGTGGATATGAATATCGTATGCCGAAGTGACGGCAACCTGATCGAAGTCCAGG
>JAWODE010000154.1:0-2539 GCA_046483455.1 Candidatus Hydrogenedentota bacterium
GTCGCCGTACTCTTCGTCATGCCAGATTACCAGCACGAAGTGCCGGATATCGCCGTCCACGGCCACAGAGGAAAAGCTGACCTGCCTCAGGTCATGCTTCTCGTCCGAGATGATCTTGTCCAGGTCGGCGTCCTGCACCGGCAGTTCCAGCATCATGTGCTTCTTCTGCATCGGTTTGCTTCTCCTTTTCCGCTGGATCGAACGGGGGGCTCCATTGCTGACATCTTCTGGTCACTGCTGCGGCGCAGCCGGAGTCTTAGGCTGCCGCACGAAGATCCACCAGTATACGACTCCGGTGAGCAACGCGCCTCCCACGAAGTTGCCGAGTGTGACGGAGACGAGATTCTGTGTCCACATGCTTCCCCAGTGCAGACCCTCAAGCGCCTCTGCGGACAGGCCGGACGCGGCCCTCGCCTGCTCAAAGCCTTTGGCGAAGATGCCTGCGGGAATGAAATACATGTTGGCGACGCAGTGCTCAAAGCCCGATGTGACAAACGCCATGATAGGGAAGAAGATTCCGAAGATCTTGCCCGAAATGTCCTGGGCCGCAACCGCCATCATCACTGCCAGGCACACGAGCCAGTTGCAGCCGATCCCGCGGTAAAAGAAAGCGTAGTTGTGACCCTCGGCCGCCGCCGTCTTGCCCGCCGCAATGCTGATCGCCGTCCCGCCAACCGCTCCGTCAAGCAGGCCGGAGCTCTTCGCGACAATGAACGCCAGCAGAAGCGAACCCACCAGGTTGCCAAGGTAGACGACGATCCAGTTCCTGAGCAACCCGCCTGCGGATATCGACCTCTGCATCAGAGCCACGGTCATCAGGTTGTTGCCGGTCCACAACTCCGATCCCGGAATAATCACGAGCATAAGCCCAACGCTGAAGACGGCGCCGACCATGAACTTCTTGAAGCCGAAGTAGTCAAGGGGCCCCGTAGCGACGGTTGTCGCCAGATGCGCGGCGAAACCGATGAAGACTCCGGCCAGAATTCCGAGAACGAACATCTTGGACACTGACAGCGCTGCCTTCTTCTCGCCGACGGCGACCAACGTCTTGGCCACATCCGGTGGTGCGAGGAAATCTGCCATCAATCTGTTCCTTTCTCTTGTGTGTGCCGCCGGCCCCATCGCGGGAACCAGGCGAGGGTGTCCTCTGCCCCAGCCCAGGCGGCGGTATCAGCCGCAGTTGCCGCTCGCGAAAAAACCGGGGCAGCCGGTTGGCCCGAGCGCCCTTCTGAACGCTCCGGCCAGCGCCCGCGCCCAGACCGCTGAGGCACCCGCAATTCCTTAGGGGGATTATTCATAAGCACTCGAGTACCTGGATGTCAAGCGCCTTGAGGAAGGCGGTGGATGCTTGGTTGCCTCGTGTGCGCCACGCAGCGCCGAATGACTAGCGGCTGCGAGTGCCAGTGGAGAAGGGATGGCCGACGGCATGGGCAAGAAACTGGTCAGCCCGGCGGGCGGCAGCACGGCGCCGGAAGGCGCGCCCACGCAACTGAATGCGGCCAATTTCGACGTGAATGCCGGGGGGGCACGAACCGCTGTCCGGCCGGCCCCGGGGCCGCGATCAGCGGACGCACAGTCCCCGTTCGCACCGTGTCCTGCTCGCCTTTGCCCAGGCCAGTGTCAAGCTTGCCCGCTGCGGCGGTACTGCCCGGTGGCATGGGATGCTCGGATGAAGGCGTGCAGCGTGCGCTTCGACCGGCGGGCCAATCACCTGGCGCACCGTCGGCGCGCGCAGGCCCGTCCGACCTTCCGTGAACGCTGTGCCATCCGCGCCGGCATTGAGGCGACGAATTCCGAACTGAAGCTTGACAGCCAGGGAACAGCGCAGTAATGTCCCGTACGGTGCCCCGATGGACCAAAAGCACGCAGGATCTGGCGTGCGAATCTCCGCATGTGGAGGTCGGCCGCGTTACCCATCTCCCACAGGACCTGCTGCCGGCAGCCAGATCGCCGCTGCGTGAAGTTTCGCTCACCCACATCGCCGTGTGGCGAGCATCGCCGTCGTCGTGCCGCCACCCCGCCGGCGCATCTCCGCTTCCAGCCTCCATGCCTCCGTTTCGGACCCCCCACGACGCTTCGAAAAACGTGGGCACGCCCCACGCATCCGGGTTGTCAAAATAGACATATTGAATGGCCGTCTCGCCGGCCGAACATTCGACCGGTATAACCAGTTCACTGCCCGGGGGAATCGAACCGCTTCTGATCGAGGTGCCATCCGACCTCCTGACGTCAAACAGGAACTCCGTTCCGCCTTCAGTGCAGAGGCGCAATGACTCAACCCGCTCGCCGACCAAATCCGCTTTACCCGCATCGTCTCCAATGGCGATCCCCACCGGGTCACCGGCTAGCTCGCGGTCCATTCTGTTCTCGATCCGTATCGGAATCCGGTTTCGCCAAATCCCCCCCTTGCCGAGATATAGGGGATGGTGCCACGCCGCCGAGGCGTTGGACGTACCACAGGACAATACCAACAGTGAAAGTAAGAAGCCGTGACAAAAGCAACCATATGTCCCGTAATCCAAAAGGTTTTGGAAGCGAG
>JAWODE010000383.1:0-3413 GCA_046483455.1 Candidatus Hydrogenedentota bacterium
GGAACCGAGGGGGGTACGGGACTCTTCGAGGTGCAATACTTCGAAAACTCGGTATACCTTGCCCAGTCGCCGCAGTTCTACAAGCAGGCGATGGTTGCCTCCGGCATGGAGCGGGTCTTCGAAGTGGGTACCGCCTACCGCGCGGAGAAGCACGATACGCCGCGCCACTTGAACGAGTACGTCTCGCTCGACGTGGAGATGGGTTTTATCGAGAGCGAGACGGACCTCATGGACCTCGAGGTGCGGATCCTTTCGGCGATATTCGAAGGGGTAAGCGCCGCTCATCCGCAGATCCTCGAAGAGTACGGCCGGACCCTTCCCGGGCGAGAGGCTCTGGAAAACACCCCCCGCATTTCCCACGACGAGGCAAAGACGGTCATCAAGGATCGCACCGGAAAGCGCGCGTTCGAAATCAACCCCGAGGGAGAACGGGCACTGTGCGAATGGGCCGGCGAAGAGCATGGGGTCGAGGCGGTCTTCGTTTACGGGTTCCCACGGCGAAAGCGGCCGTTCTACACCTATCCTGACGGGCAGAAGACCAAGAGCTTCGATCTATTGTTTCGGGGTCTCGAGATTACCACCGGCGGGCGGCGCATAAACGAGTACGACATGCTGCGCGAGATCCTTCCCAAGTTCAACCTCACCGAAGAAGGCATGGCCGACTATCTCGAGATTTTCAAGTACGGGTGCCCGCCGCACGGCGGATTTGCGATCGGCCTCGAGCGGCTGACGCAGAAGATCCTGGGACTCGAAAACGTAAAGCAGGCATCGCTCTTTCCGCGCGACCGAAAGCGCACTCGGCCATGAGCCTCCTATGAGCATATTCGCCGCGGCAACGACCCTGTTTCTCGTCATGGATCCCATCGGGAATATCCCGGTATTTCTCTCGATACTGCGTCAGGTGGACGAGCGCCGGAGGAAACGCATCATCGTGCGGGAGGTCTTCATTGCCTTCGCGGTTCTGGCGGTCTTTCTCTTTTTCGGCAAGTACATACTTAGCGCGCTTCACATCACCCAGCCGGCCCTCGGAATTGCCGGCGGTGTCGTGTTGTTTCTCATTGCCGTGCGGATGGTGTTTCCCTGGGGCCGCGACCAAAACGTGGAGCTGCAGGCGCAGGAGCCGCTCGTGGTGCCCCTTGCCATTCCCCTCATTGCCGGCCCCTCGGCGATGGCTACGGTGATCCTCTTTTCCAACCAGGCACCAGGGCGCATATGGATGTGGTTTCTCGCGGTGGTTATTGCCTCGGTTGCTTCGCTGGTGGTGCTCATGTCGGCTGAGATGCTCCGGCGACGGCTCGGCGCACGGTTCTTAGTGGCGATCGAGCGGCTGATGGGGATGATTCTCGCGACGCTTTCGGTGCAGATGTTGCTTACGGGGATTCGCGAGTACGTGGTATCGTTTTGAAGTATCAACAACCGTGTTGATAGCCTGCGGGTAAACTCCAACGCCCGCGACATTTACCACCAAAGACGGTGTCCAAGGACAGTGTTGAATCGCGTTTCCCAGCTGTGTAAAGACATAGCGACAATTCATCAACAATCTCGTTGATACCTCAAAGGGTTTCCACCTCGGATACCGCTTGATCCAAAAGCTCGTGCTCGCTTGCCGCGTCGATCCGGGCAAAGGGCCGGCCGCCTCGGTGAAGCGCGGTCTCCATACGGTCGGTGAGCTCGCCCGGCCCGACTAAGAGGGTGAGGTCGTAGCCGGCAGCGCCGGTTTTGCCGGCCGGGCCGGGGCCGCCGTCCGCGACCGCGTCGAACCCGCGGCTGAGCGCGATTTGCAGCGGGTCGGTCTCGCAGAAGAGCACGCGTCGGGCCCGCCGGGCGAGGGCGTTTTCCACGGCCTCTTGAGCGGTCTGCACGAGGGGGAGGTCATCGGGGCCGATCGGACCCACCGTTTCCTCCCAGAAGCGGGAGTAGTCGGAGACGAACAGCGTGTGGTAGTGGGCGGCGAGGCGCGCGGCAAGGGAAACGTGATGCTCGCCGCCGGCGGCGCGAGGCGAGTCCGGCTCTACGACGCTGACTCTGCGCAAAAAGTAGGGCCGCACAGGCTCGGGGATGTAGTCCCAGTTAGCAAGAGGGTTGTCACGGATCATCGTGGCGGAGACCGGGAATTGTCGCCGTGCCGGGTCGACGGGAATAAAACGCGCACGGAGCTCAGCGGCAAGCGCGGCACCGTAATCTTCGGAGGCAAAGACGTAGGTCGGCCTCGCGGCGAGCTTTTCTCGCACGGTTTTCGCCCAGATGGGGATAGCCGTGGGACTGTCTTTGCGGGCTTCAGGGATTTCCTCGGTGATGTGCACCATTTCGACGTCGGGAAAGAGCTCCTGCATCCAGTGGTAGCCAAAAGAGGTCATCAAAGATACTAAATATCCTGTTATTGATTTCATCCCTGAACAAGTAAACATCCTTCAAGAATCTCGTTATGGTGCAACCATGAGATTAGGATCATATCCTGCGGTTTGCGAAGGGCCTGGGACATGAGCCTTGCCTGGAGCCCCATATGGGAATCCCCCATTTCTCCTTCAATTTCCGCCCTTGGCACCAGTGCCGCAACCGAATCGATCACCAGTATGTCGATCGCGCCGCTTCGTACCAGCATATCCGCAATTTCCAGTGCCTGCTCACCCGTATCGGGCTGTGAAACAAGCAGTTCGTCGACATTGACGCCCAGGTTCCTGGCGTACGCCGTGTCCAGGGCATGCTCGGCGTCGATAAACGCGGCAATACCCCCCTGCTTCTGGGCTTCGGCAACCGCATGAAGTGCAAGCGTCGTTTTGCCGGAAGCCTCCGGCCCGTATATTTCCGTTATCCTTCCGCGGGGTAATCCGCCTACGCCCAAGGCCTGATCCAGCGCGATCGAGCCGGTCGGAATGGCAGGAATATCGATAATATAATTGCTGCCAAGCTTCATGACCGCCCCTTTGCCGAACTGACGTTCGATCTGTCCCATGGCTGCCTGAACCGCCTTTTCCTTGTCCATTACCGGTTTGTTCATTTACAATTTCCTCCGACTGGCATTATTTATTTTTTCCCGGCAGATACGCATTCGTTCTCTTCCTGCGAAGGCAATACCACTTTGCCCCGGCAGGAATACAATGTGACAATTTACCATTTTCTTTCAGATTAATAAACCCTCATTATTCCGGCGGACCCGCCAGGCGATGTACTTGCAAACGGTTGTAAACAGGCCCTTTGGGGGTTAAACGGCTTTCAAAAAGGCATATTGCACCGGCGGAAAACGACCCGGAAGCAAAATTCCCGTAACGCGTCATCGTGGAAATAATGCTTTCGGGATCGATGCTCCCCTTGAACCGGGCAAGGGTCAAATGTGCAGTAAACGACCGCTCTTCTTTGGCAAAACCGATGGCGGAAAGATTTTCTTCCACCTGCTTCTGCAACCGGGCCAGCCG
>JAWODE010000540.1:0-8162 GCA_046483455.1 Candidatus Hydrogenedentota bacterium
ACGACATTCGTGGAGGGGAATTTATGTATAGACCGGAAATAAAGGTTCTTGATTGCACCATCCGCGACGGCGGTCTTATGAACAATTGGCGTTTCGACAAAGCCATGGTGAAGGATGTTTTCGCCGGCCTGGCGGAAGCAGGCATGGACTACATCGAACTGGGGTATCGCGCCGACAAAAAGCAATTCTCGACAGATGACTTCGGCCCGTGGCGGTTTTGTGATGAAGAAGACCTTCGCGAAGTCGCGTTCGAATGTGACTCGAAAGTCGCGGTTATGGCTGATGTTGGCCGCACCGATTTCAATGACGTTATCCCCAGCGACCAATCCCTGATACATCTCTACCGGGTGGCCACGTATGTGAAAGACATGGCCAAGGCCGTCGAGCTGGCAAGCCACTGCAAAGAGCAAGGGTACGAAGTAAGCATCAATATCATGGCCATTTCCCATGCCCTTGAACATGATCTCGACAAGGCTTTGGAAGACCTTGCCGGAACAAACTTCGATATGGTCTATCTCGTTGACAGTTTTGGCTATCTTCAGCCCAGCCAGATCGAGTATATGGCTCACAAATACCTGGCCAAGTTGCCGGGCAAGCAAATCGGAATCCATTGCCATAACAATCAGCAATTGGCCTTTGCGAATACGCTCGAAGCAGCAGTAAAAGGCATAACCTGCCTCGATGGCTCGATTTACGGCATCGGAAGGGCCGCCGGAAACTGCCCCCTTGAACTCATCATCGGGTTTCTCAAGAATCCCAAGTTTGATGTTCGTCCTATCCTGGACCTCATCCAGAACTACCTCATTCCTCTAAAACAAGAACTTCGATGGGGTTACGAGGTGCCTTACGTAATAACCGGTGTGCTCAACAAGCATCCCCGTGCGGCCATGGCACTTATGAATAACGGCGATAGCGAGACATTTCGCGATTTCTACAATGAACTTTCCAATGTCGACGATATTTAGTTGACAGAGTCTCTCCCTGAGAATTTCTGTTTTCTCGAAAGCACTTCCCCTGAAACAGCTTAGAGAGACTTACTTTTTCCTTAAATACCTACCTTGTTCAGTTTCAGTGAATACCCTTCAGTCGTTGATCGTCTTGTAAGCAAGGTGAATGCTAAAAAAACAACCCATAATACGCAAAAGGCAATTTTTGCTAGACAAAACTACTAATAAGTGGTAGACTATAGATAGTAACAGGAAGTCTATTAAATCTTGGAACCCAAAGCAGAGGAAGGAGTATTACAACCTCCGTCGAACGGTAGCGAGGAACGTAACTATGGCACGGTACGAAACAGATGTAAGCTGGGAAGACCCCTTTGAGCCCAGACAAGAGCGACGGATTGCCCGCCGTTTCACCGTGCCTATGCGCATCAAGATCGCGGTGCACCCGCCTAAAAGGAAGTCTCGCCTTATCTGCCATGGGAACGTGGTCAATTTGTCCCGCGCTGGTGTACTGGTACGAACGAAACACCAAGTCAAGCCTGGAATGCGTGTTGCCGTCGCTATCTCGACCAAACCGTGTGATAACACGGTTTGTTTGCCCAGAGTGTTTGTGGGTTCCGCGGAAGTTATGCGAGTTGCCCAAGATTACGGTGATATTTCGGTTGTGGCCCTGCGTTTCGGTACAGAACTTGGTCAGAACATGGAATTTGCGGTATTCACAGACGCTCTCCAGAACCAGTTTTCCTCTCATACGCGCGTGTGATGCCATTTCGGGCGCGGGTTTGCAAAACCCTCGGTGCTCTCATACCCTTTAGTCGTGGCGAAACCTGTGTGTTTGGTGCTTCCGTCTAATCGGAGTGAATGGCGGCATCCCTCTTGCGTCAAAATCCAGTGCAATTTCGCCAAGTAAGGTGACTGTATGACCTCGTTTATCATTCTTGCAACGTTTCAGTGCGCCGCGGCGGCTCAAATTTCCGTAATGGAGACCTCCGAGCCCGTATGGGACGTTGCGGTCGAAGATTTGAATGTGAATGGCAGCGGAGACATCTTGGCTGTCTGTTGTGACCCAAAGACTTCACCTTTGAAGAAGGGTCTTGCCGTGTTTATGAACGACGGTGGTGGCTTGTATCCGTCCACACCCTCATTCGTGCTGCCGCTTGACCCCAGCATCAGTACCCTGTTCTGGGCCGAGGTCGATGGAACAGTGCCGCGGGAACTGGTTGCGGCCAATGCTTTCGGGGCGAAGATTTACGCTTTTCGGGGAGAAAACTTCGAGTTGTTCGGCGAGACGGAGTTTCCCTCACTCTTGCCAAGTGGCGTAAAGGAACCGCATTTTCTCAAAAACATGTCCCATGACCTCGATGGCGACGGGATCGATGAGTGGCTGGTCCCCGCCAACGGGGGGTACATTATTCGAAATGCGGAGGAGCAGCGATGCATGGTTCCCTGCGACGTCGTCAGTGAAATCCGTGAAAGCAATTCCGTGCAAATCATGCACCAGTTACCCGCGCACCATGTCTTTTCTCTAGAGGGTCATGCGCTCAAAGGGCTTGCATTTCTGAGCGACGAATTTGCTGACTTCGCTTATGGCCCCGATTGGAGCGAGCATAAACGCTACCAAATCCCTGTGAATGTTGAAGAAAAGTGGGAAGCTTCCGCGCAGATGAAAGACATTAACGGCAATGAACTGCCCGACCTCATCGTCACCCAGACCAAGGGAGGCGTTAATATGAGTGTTGTTACCCATATTTATATCGCCTCCGCGCCTTTTACGTACCCCGATAAGCCGACTGCCATCTTTAGTGTCGAGGGAGCGGTCGCGTCGCCCTTTCTTATCGACGTAGACGGTGATGAGAAACTCGATGTCATGTTCATCAAGGTGCCTTTTGGTATCAAGACCTTTATCAACTTGTTTCTCAGAAAGAAAGTCACCGTTGAGGTTGACGTGTTTCTCTTCAAGGACAATACATACGGGGCCAAACCGGAATATTCAACGAAAGTCACTATTGATGCTCCGGAAGAACGCGAAGATCCCGCTCACACCATGGCCGATTTCAATGGCGACGGACGCATCGATGTCCTGTTCGGTTCAGGAAGCGACGAAGTGGTCATTCACACGGGCGACCCCCATAAATTCATCTCGAACAAACCATGGGTCACCCTTCCTTTTGTCCCATTCGGCAACGCGCGGTCCTATGACCTTAACGGCAACGACGCCAAAGACCTGGTCCTTTTCCATCCCAGCGGCAAGAACGCTACGAAAATTGAAGTTGCCGTTTTTTGAACCAAAGTGACAAACCAACGCGGTTTTCTGTTCGAACGATATCGACCCCGTTGTGTTGAAAGAAGCATTCGAGCCAGCCATTCTTTCTGTCGTTTCAGGACTATCGGTTAAGCAAGGTGACAAAAAAGAGCCCGCGATGCATCGCGGGCTCTTAGGTAGGCGCGTAATACTTGGGCTTAGCCGAGCGTGTACCCGTTTAGGTACGGACGGGCGATCCACTCGTTGGCCTGTTTGACGGCGTCGGCTGGGCCATCTGTGAATTGCTCCTTATCCGCATCCCATGTGAGCTTCGCACCGGCCAAATACGCGGCATTCCCAATGTGGCAAACCGTGCTTGACTTGTGACACGCTTCTATATGGCTAATCGGCTTTTCGCCGGACCGGATACAGTTGAGGAAATTCTCCAAGTGTTTCGGGTAGAGGTCCGGGTCGCCCTCGGATTCCTTCGCTTCGGCTGAATCGTATTTCTTCTGTTCGGGTACATACTCCATGTTAGCTCCGGGAACCAAGGTGTATCCTGAACGGCTCAGCTTCAACGTTCCCTTGGTGCCGTAAAAGACGATCCCGTGGTTGTCGTCCGGGCGGATTTGGTCGCCGTAGGAATTCCACACCCGATTGGTGAAGGTCATCAGGTAATCGTCGAATTCCCAACTGACATTGATCGTATCCGGCGTGGTGCGGTTATCGGTCATGATAAATTTTCCGCCCGAAGCCGCGACCGTCTTTGGAAGCTTGTTCTCGCCCATGGCCCACATCGCGATGTCGACGAGGTGCACACCCCAGTCGGTAAGTTTCCCGCCCGCGTAATCGTAGAACCAGCGGAAATTGTAGAGCCAACGATTGGGGTTGAACGGTTTATGCTCGACCCAGCCCTGGTATTTTGTCCACGGCCCATAGGTCTTCCATTTTTCCGGGTCGTCCGTGCTGGGCGGGTTCCCGATGCCTGTCGGGGCCAGCATGTCGATCGCGAAGGTGTGAACATGCGCGATCTGTCCGAGCGTTCCGTTTCTTACGAGCTCGATCCCCTCTTGGAATTGTTCGCCGCTGCGCTGAATTGTGCCGCACTGGACGACGGTGTTGTTGCGTTTCGCCGCGGCCATCATCACTTGGCCTTCCTTCACCGTTGTGCTTAGGGGCTTCTCACAATAGACGGCTTTGCCGGCGTCGCATGCGGCAATGGTGACCATGGCATGCCAGTGGTCGGTGGTCGAACAGATGATCGCATCGATGTCCTTGTTCTCGATGACCTCCTTATAATCTTCATGTTCCGTGGCATTGGGGTTTTTGGATTGGGCCATACCTATGGCAGGCTTGCGCTTCCGTTCCAAAAGATCGCAGACGGCAACCGGCATGACGTCGGGACGCGCCATATTAAAGCGAAGGTTGCCGAAGCCCATCACGCCTAGGCCGATGTGACCGGTGTGAATCATCTCGTTCGCACCGAGCACGCTCGAGGGGAGAATCGACTTATATACGTCCGCCCGCGCTGTCTTGACTGCTGCTGCTCCCGCCGAAATGCCTGCCGCTGTCTTGGCCGCATCGCGCATGAACGCCCGGCGGCTTACCTCTTTCTTGCCTGCCATCGCATACCTCCATTGCCTGAATACGCGGTTATTCGAAACGCGTTTGGTTGGTCCATTCGGCCATCTAAGGGGCCGCTACCTATAATGGGCGATATGGTACTCCAATTGAAAGCGCATTTCCAGAAAATGGACGCACCGGGATTATAACGCGATTAAGTCTATGACTGTTTGAGCTTACCTTGGCAGCCATTGCCAGAGTCCCGTCTTCGAATGCTTTCACGCGAGTGATTTCGCACGCACAGCACAAGGAAGAGTAAGGGAGTCGGAGGCTCTGCAGCGGAACCGACACATCCCAGCGTTTCACCCGGTTATTTCGACCGGCGCTGCATCGGTGGCCAGGCGCCCTCGTCGTGCTTCCTGTAGGTCAAGGGCAAATGCCCGCAAGGGGACTATACGTCCGAGAAGTCTGGTATGGTCGGTCCCGGCAAGGTGTTCACGCACGATATGTCGACAGAATTCTTGGTCTAACACTTCTGAACCCGCGTTTTCACGCTCCATAACTTGTTCTTCCAACCAGGGACGCAGGGGACCACGGAACCACGCACCGTAATCCGCGGGAAGGGCTCGGCTGTTCGGACCTTTCAGCGTTCCAGACCGTTCGAGGAACCGCGATGCCCGCCGAACTGCCTTTGCGCAGAACACAAGCCATTCGGGTGCACTTGGAGGCAGCATCGTGGCTTGCCAAGGGATTCGTGACACCTCGGGAAACGTTCGCATCAGCATCGCTAGATAGACCCGGTGCTTGTAACGAAGCTGCGCGGGAATCCGAAGGGTTAAATCGGCGAGGTCGTAGTCGAAAAAACAAGCTGCGGATTCGGCCCCCAAGCGCAAGAGAGTGGTTCCGAGAGAGGTGCTGCGAAATTGCCGGTTCTCCATGATGAATCGATGGACAGCATCCGGCGGTGCAAGGTGGCTTAAGACTTCAAATCTTCGGCGATATTCCGCATAAGGCAAAGCATCGTCTGGCTCTTCTGCAATGCCGGGCAATGCGGTGGGTAGGTCAGCTTCGCGCAAGAGGGTATTTCTCTTTGCGAAAACGAGCGCTGACAACTCGGTGTTCTCGGGACAGTGCATCCAGTCGCTGCGGAGAAACGTGCCGCCCAAAAAGGCACCACCCGCGTAACCATCTAGTACCAAATTAAGTTCCTTGAGATGATGCAGATGCAACAGCATGTGCATGTCTGTCAGGTTACACATGCCATCTGTCGCGCGCAGACCTTTTTGGAAATCCCTCGTAATATTCATGAACTCATATTCGCAGTCATGGTGGCGCAGGCCAAGCCGGGCGGCGACCTGTTTCGCGTACCTGCGATCCAGACAATCTTTCTGACCCCACGTGAAAGTCTCTACCGGAAGTCCAATGCGAACTGTCGAAGCGGCAAGACTTCTCGAATCCAGACCTCCGCTGAGCGTGATCCCGATTCGCTTATGCTTATGAGCGCGTGTCTGCCTTTCCACCGAGCGCACAAGCATATGTCCCACCTCTTCTGCGAATTCTTCGATACTTGGGCAAGGGTTTTCGTAGTTGTAGGTATATTCCCAATATCGGTTCCAGGATAAAGTGTTGCTTTCACGCGTGAGCATCGTGGCGTGCGGAAAGACGTTCACATCGGACACCAGTGTTCGTTCCCCGACGAAATCATCGAGGGTTAATGCAAGCGCTGCCCCACTAAGGTCAAACTGCCCTTTTGAAACACCGGACAAGACGGAGCAAAGTACGCGGCTGCTCAAGCAAAAAGCCTGGTTGCTTTCAGACCAATACATGGGATACAGACCGTACCGGTCATTCGCGGCAACGAGCCTTTGAGTCTGAGGCTCCCATAAGGCCAGAAAAAAAGCGCCATTCAGCGTGGGCAAGTATTCCCTGAGGCAGCCCTCTCGATACATGGTTGCCAAGACGTGCAAATCGTCACCGCATTCGGGGTGTGCGTGCAACCAGTTTCGAAGGGTATCCGAATCGTAGAGCTCACCCGTCAGGACACCCCATAGACCGTAGTCGCGGATATATCTGGGCATGATTTCCTTGTTGAGCTTATCATGAGAAACCAATCCCAGTATGGCCCCTCCCGCCGCCGCATAATGATTGACTGCTTCGCCGCCTTGGGCGAAATATCCCGCCAATCGCCTGGCGAGAGAGTGGGCGTCTGGGTGGTTGGGAGCATGCACGAAATACATATTGCTCATGGGACATGCTCCTCTTTCCCTTGACTGCCAAGGCATTGTCCTATAGCCCACCGGACTTCTCCCCAGGCGATGGAGAGTTTTGAAAAATACGTATGGAATGCGTACACGAGAGAGACCGAGAACCGGTACCCCTTAAGTTTAGTCTGTACAAATTTTCGGATGATAACAAGGACGGCGACTACGATAACTCCGCCTCTTATCCACATATTCCCGATGATTAGCAGGAAGATAGCGGCCAGCATCGTGAATGCCCAGGCGGCATTTCGAATGCATTCTTTTCGCCAAAGAGGGTCGGCAGTGCGCCAGCAGCGAGTGGCGATTTCTGCATACGTTTGGCCGCAACGGACGTTTCGGCGCCAGTAATCTCGGATACCCCGGAAACCCAAATTGTGCTTCGCCATTACGCGGTTCAGTTGGTAGATTTTCTTTTTATGGTCGTTACGTAAGCGCCAGCACAGGAGAGGTTCCTCGCCGTATGCAACATTGGTGGGAAAACCACCGGCTTTCTGTAACGTTTCTCGAACATACATAGCTGCGCCGCCACAATGTCGAATCGTGTCTTCCCGGGGAACCCAATCGATTTGTAAAGCCTCGAACAGAATGCCGGGCGATGCTTCGTTCAAATTCCCGCAAACCGCCGCGAAATCGTCATGAGATTTTAGGAATTCCACCGCCGCACGTGGCCAATCCGGAGAAAGTGTCATGTCCCCGTCAAGGAACTGGATAAATCGCCCGCGCGCGGTCCCCATCCCGAGATTGCGGTTCTCGGCGGCGCGGCGGCGCTTCTCGCCTCCGAGCAAAACGTCGACGCCTGTCTCTTGCGCAATTTCAATACTGGAATCCGTTGAACCTCCGTCTACGTAAATGAGTTCCGAGGTCAAACCCTCGATATCCGCGTCGTTGACCGAATCGAGGCATTCTTTAAGCGTCTCGGATTCATTGTATCCGATGACAACAAAGGACACATCGATTTTCGCAGGGGCCAGATGATTCTGTTCTAAAGAAGTCATCATGAGACGTTTCGCTTAGGCGGCGTGATCTTAGGCCCGAGAAAACCCAAACCCAGCCGTCTCATTTGCCATGCGTGCAAGTACTTACGGAATTCCAGATCGTCATATCGTTCTGCCCTCTTCAGCATGCTTGAGAAGTATCCGATTATTATACATA
>JAWODE010000665.1:0-10125 GCA_046483455.1 Candidatus Hydrogenedentota bacterium
ATCCAACATATGTTTTAAGCCTGCTTGGGATTGCCGAGACCAATCTGAGTCTGGGCTACAACAAAACCGAGTTGAACCGCAATGCGCGCGATGAATATCTCGAAAAGGCGCGAACCGCCGCGGTTGCCGCGGAAAACCTCTGTTCACTCCTTCCAGAAACCCATGAGATACTCGGGCGGATTGCTTCCCTGCGAGCAGCGGAAATGCACACCGCACAAAGTAATGAAGAAAGTGACGTACAGAACACTGTGGACACGTGGCAGAAAGCTGTTCATCATTTGGAGCGCGCCATAGAACTGGGCTCCAATAAGAAAAGCACCCTCTACCTGATGTTGGCACAGGCGCACGTGGCGCTAGAAGAATTCGACGGCGCGGAAGAAGATTTCCGTAACGCCATCGCTTCAGAACCAACGAATGACAGCATTCTCCCAACGCTGTACCGCTTTGGCACACAGTATAACCGCTACGAATTCTTGCGGAAAACCCTGAACCAGTATCTTCAGCGTCTCAAGCGCGCCGCCCCCAAAGAAGGCCAAATCATTGCAAAAGCCGCGCGCTACCTGGGTTCTCTGGAATACCGCGTTTACAAGGATGAAGAAAAAGCCGAAAAGGCTTTCATTACGGCCACCAAGGCCGCGCCGTCTAATTCCGAAACGTGGTCCGCCTTTGCCCAGTTTTCAAAACAAAGCGATCGTCCCAAGGCTTTTCAACACGCTGTAACGCAAGCCTGTCGCCAAGCCCGGGAAACAGGTGAAGAGCCCCTTCCGCAATTGGAGGCCGTTGTTGCGGTCTGGGAAGAAGGAAGCGACAAGCTTCCCGAGGCTACCGAGAAACTCGGCCGCGCCGTTCGGAACGCACTCGAGTCGGGCCTGATGCCGGACCAAGCCCGAAATGCATTTGGATGGTCCGCTGAAATCTTGCTTGTAGAAGCCCAGAAATCCGACGTTGCGAAAACAGACCGAGGTCTTGCGATGCTTAATATCGGCACAATGCTCAATAAGATGGGCCTTCCCTCCCTCGCCGCAACCGTACTCAAGGCCGCCGTGAACGAACTCCCTCCTCAACAAGCTGCCCGGGCGGCAAGGGAAGCCTCGCAAGTCCTGGCGCACCAGAATCAGAAAGAAGAAGCCTTCGAAATGCTTCAAAAAGCCCTCACATTGGACCCCGACAACCTCGAGACTCGGCTGGCATATGCTAGAAGCTTGGTGAAACAAGGGCGGAATTCACAAGCTCTAAAAGAGTATGCAAAAATTCTTGAAATACCAGGCCTTGGATTGGAAGCCCGAGAAGCTATTACAAAGGAAATGCGCATGCTTCAATGAGGTAATTAGTGCTCACAGGAGACGTAGCAATGCCAGCTAAACCCGAGTACAAAAAGGCAACGGTTATGTTCCGATTTACTCTGTGGGGCATGGCGTTTTCCATGCTGATGGGCGTCTTCCCTGCCTTGGCGCAAGCCGCCGAGATCACACTTCCTGAGTCCCTCGATGGCTGCAATCTTATATTTATCAACATCGACGCTTTGCGGGCCGATCATCTCGGCTGTTACGGCTACAAGCGCAACACCTCCCCATTCATCGACTCACTTGCGAAGGAAGGACTACTTTTCAAAAGCGCCCGTGCCAATACGAGTTTCACCCGCGAATCGGTATCGGTTTTGTTCTCAGGCATGCTGCCCTCCTCGAGCGGGGCCTTCGGCTGGTTTGCCCAACTCCCCCCTGAAGTGACAACCCTGGCCGAGCGCTTCTCGGCAAAAGGCTATGAAACTATCTTCTTAAGCAATACGGTCATCCTGCCTGGCCTTACCGAGGGGTTCAAAACCGTCCAGCATCTCCCGTTGCATTGGCTCGACAGCTCGGAAGGACCCAAACTCTCAGCGATCGCCTTCGAATATGCTAAAAAAGTTAAAGATAAACCTTTTTTCATGTACCTACATTATTTCGACCCCCATGGTCCATATCAACCACCCGATGATTTGTACCTTCGATTTGCCGACACCTTTTTCCCCGATCCTCTACACATTTTTCACGACGTCCGAATAGACCTTAACCAGCTCAGAAAGGAAGGGTTCGGGCCGGGCGACGCGCGCTACGAAGATATCCTCATCCGGTATGATGCCGAAATCGCTGACTCGGACCGGTCCGTCGAAATGCTGTTTCATGCGCTCAACGCATACGATATTCTCGAAGACACTCTCGTAATTATTTCGGCCGATCATGGCGAGGAGTTTCTCGAACACGACTGGGTTGAACACGGATGGACGCTCTATGAAGAAGTGGTGCACGTTCCCCTCATCTTCTGGGCGCCCGGCAAGGTGCCCAAGGGCTTCGTACATGAGCCCGTATCGATCGTCGATTTCTATCCAACGCTGGCCGCCTTATTCGGACTGGAAACAGATAAATCCACCCTGGACGGAGAAGCGTTTTTTCAGGCCGATAAGGAAGGCATGAAATTTGTACCTCCAAAACACCCCTACATCGGGGAACTGCTTCTTCAAGAGCATGGAATCGTACGCTGCATTATCTTGGACGAATGGAAGTACCTCGCCGCACGGAAGTGGTTCACTCCGCGGGAACGGCCCGAGGAAGTGCGGAGACTTGAGGAAATCCAATTGGGGCTCCAAGCAGGAACGATACCCATGACCGACATTTGGGGACCTCCTGTCGATGAACAACTGTATAACCTCGAAGAGGACCCGCGTGAAACGCATAACGTGTTGTCGGAAAACCCGGCGGTACGCGACCGTCTCAAGGCGCTCCTCGCAAAACACGAAGCCCGTTGCAAAAGCCGCGGCACCGAGACACCCCCCCGCCAGGAAGTGCCTCCTCTATCTCCCGCCGAACTGGAATTGCTCCACAGTATAGGTTATTTCTAGAAAAAGCACCCTCAACACGAGGTAATTCAGCCCCTATTTGGAGCTATTTCCGCTCAATCCAGAAACGTTCACGGCCTCCTATCTCAAACTGAAGGCGGCCGTCAGACAGCCACAAGGCTTTCTGCGTGAAGTATTCCCGGAAAACAGCATCATCCTCGTTGAGCAACGGCTTCAACTCCACGCTGACCGTCCCCTCGTTGTAGTTCTGGATAAAGCAGCCGCGCTCACCGAGTGGTTGCAAGGTAACACGCGTTGGCGCGTCCATAAACAACCCTAAAGGCTCGCAAAATGCATTGCGCAACCGGTTTGCCGCAGGTATCGGCAATTCAAGCAACCCGAGCGGGCGGGGCGCAAGCAGTACCTCGCCCACCGCATCGAAATCCACCTGTGAGAAGGTATGCGAATTCAACACCCATACCTCGCCTCTCTTCCTGCGATACCGCGTCAGGAATGGGATGACGTCTTCATCGGAAACCGCTTCAAGCACAGCTTCAGCCTGGCTCAACTCCAGACACGTAGCGAGGTCGAGGCCGTGTTTTACGGGCGCCTCTTCCCCGTTTAAGGCAACTGCCCGCGCTGTCACACGCTCAAGCGTGACGGGCTTTACCCCCGCGGCTTTCGCTGCGTCAGGCACGCGTGCTAAGAAACCAGCCGTCAAAATAACGCTTCCATTGCCGGCAAGGTACGTGTGCATCTTATCCAAGACGCCTGGGTCAGCGGCCGCCTGAGTTGGAAGAAATACCGCCCCGGCATCACTTGGAAAGTGCGCCGTGGGCACAAGCGGCACACCCAACATCCCTATAAAATCCATCAAATAAAGATCGCCACCGGCATCGCTACCAACCGGTTTGTAGGCGCCTACACCCCACACAGGCTCGCGCCGAACAGCCACGGCAAGGTCTGCCAAGTGGTCATATTCCTGTGCAAGCAACGCGTCCCCCGGGTGCCCCCGCGCCACATTCGAGTAATTGAAGATGCTGAGAAGACGTGCTCCCGCAAGCACCGATTGATAAGCCTGGTCCACGAAGTCTCGCGCACTGCAATCGCCGTGATCGAACCAAGCACACTCCGTTTTTTTCGGCGCCACAGACGCTATCCAACGATAGTTGACGAATGCCTCATACGGCTGGACAAACCCGAACCGCTGGGTCCGCGCACCCCGTGTTTCCGTGCCTACCCACACGCGATCGAACTGAGCAGCATGCCGCGCGACCGGATACCCAAACAGGTGAAACCGGTCATACCACTGGGGAAATTTCACCACCATCGTGATGTCCGGATTCTCTCTTTTCGCAGGCGTAATAAAGACATCATGCGCGACCCTTGCCATGAGATCGCAACGGTACGCGTCCCACGCTCGCTCCCCCTTAGCCCGTTTCGATTCCTCGCTTACATCGCCGGTGCACAGAAAGTCGTCGATCACAAAAACATCAAAGAGAGGCGCAACCGCCCGCATGATTTCCGCGAGGTCTCGCCGGGTCTTTTCGTTCTGCCAGTTATACCAGTCGAGTGGGCCCTCCTGGCGGACGCCGACTTCGCCACCGGGTGTGGTCGCGATACCGCCGATTACCTCGAATCCATGGTTGCGGAAATAGTCCCGTACCCGAACGAGATGATCGGGCGCAACAATCCGTCCACTCCGATAAACTTCGATGGTAACGCGAGTGAAACCGCATTCACGCAGCAACGCGACAGCATCCGTGTCCGCCTCGAAAATGCCTTCTACCGCCCGCGCCGTCAGGTATACGCCAAGCTGGAGATCGCCCCGGCGCGCACGGGCACGTTCATAGAGAGACCCCTCACCCGCGGCGGTCATTCCCAATAAAGACGCTGATACGATGCATGAGAGCATTCGAAACATAGCTAGTCTCCTTTTGCCAATCACAGCAGTCTAACCCTAACGAAAACAGAAAAAGGGACGCAAATAGCCGGCATAGAATTCTTCGCTCCGGCATGTAGGAAAATGCACCCAAAAGATACGAGGCGTTGTGCCAAATTGATTCCGCCCTCTCCGTATGGTATTCCTACTGCCGCGAAGGCACGGTTTCTTATTCACTACACGGAGAGGAACACTTCAGTATGCGGATAACGTCTTACGGAGCAGCGGGCGGAGTCACCGGCAGCAAACATCTTCTCGAGGTCAATGGGCACAAAATTCTCTTCGATTGCGGCATGTTTCAAGGCAGCCGGCAGGAAACGGCCGAACGAAATCGCAAACTGCCGTTCGACTCCAATGAACTTGACGCCGTTGTCTTGAGCCATGCCCACATCGATCACAGTGGCATTTTGCCCATGCTGGCACGGTACGGCTACCAGGGACGCATCTTTACCACTCCGGCTACCCGCGACTTATGCGCGGTCATGCTGCTCGATAGTGCCCACATTCAGGAAAAAGACGCACAGTGGCTGTCAAAAAAGCATCAAAGCTTTGTCCCGCCACTTTACACCGATGTGGACGTGCGGGAAATCATGCGCCACTTCATCAGCATCCCGTACGACCTTCGGATCGAGGTCGCCCCTGGGATACACGTGACATTCAAGGATGCCGGACACGTTCTCGGTTCTTCTATGTTGCTTGTCGAATTCGAAGAGGGAGGCAAACAGCGAACCTTTGTTTATTCGGGCGACATTGGACGAAAGAACATGCCCATCCTCAAAGACCCTTGGGAACCTGACGAGGCTGACCTTGTTGTGATGGAAAGCACCTACGGCAACCGCGATCATAAACCCATTGAAACCCTTGACGCGGAACTCGCCGAGACTATTGTACGAACCCATGACCGCGGTGGGAAAATCATCGTACCCACATTTGCCTTGGAACGCGCCCAGGAATTTATTTACGCCTTAAAACGCCTCGAGATGGCCGATCGCATCCCCGAAATACCGGTGTTCGTGGACAGTCCTCTCACGGTCAATGTCACAGAAGTTTTCCGGCTACACACCGATTCATTTGACAATGAGATCAGGACCGCCATAGAAGAATCCGGCGACCCCTTCCAGCTCCGCCATATCGAATACATCCGCGACGTGCAGGCCTCGATGCGCCTCAACGGATTAAAAAAGCCCTGCATCATCATTTCGGCCTCGGGCATGTGCGAATTCGGACGCATCCTCCATCATTTGCGCAACAACATCGAGGACCAGCGCAACACCATCTGCATCATAGGGTTTCAGGCCAAAAACACGCTGGGACGGCGCATTGTCGAACGCCAGCCCGATGTCAAGATCTTCGGACTCAAACACCGCCTCTTGGCCGAAGTAAAGGTATTCAACGCATTGAGCGCGCATGCCGGCCGTACGGAACTCATTGAATTCGGCAAACGGTTCAAAGAGCGGGCGGAAAAAGTGCTGTTGGTGCACGGTGAACCGGAAGCAATCACGGCCCTCAAGACCGCCCTCGAAGCAAAAGGATGCTCTAACATAGAAATCCAGAAAGAAGCGGTCCCTGTAGAAGTCTGAATTATCCCCCCCTACGCACACCGCTCTTCCAATCCCGGATACCCCCGGTTTCCTGCGAGCAGCCCGACAATAAAACCAGATTCCACGGGAAAATAATTCAGTAAGCCGAGGCTACACCGGAAAGAGAGATGTCACCCCATCTTTCCGCGGCGATCGATATAGATACCCCCTTGGCGCCCGACGGAAGCTTTTGCACGAAGCTGGGAAAGAATGTCGAAAAGCTCATGGGGGGCGGCAATTTCTTTGGGATCGCAGACAGTCAAGCAAATCAGCACATCGAGTAGCGGAAGGCTTCCCTCGCCTCGCATCGCCGCGGCATAGGCTTGGTGATGGCCCACACTCTCATAGAAATGCTCCAAATGCTGTCCCCATACTTTCTGGACAAGCTCACAGTATGATCGCGCCTTCTGAGGAGGCACTATGCATACGAAATGTCCCCCACCCATGTGGCCACTGAAAAAGGACCCGGCCGCGAAATTGCGCCCTCCCTGTTGAATCGCCCGGGCCAGGTGACGGATCGCTTTGGAGCGCCCATCGTCGCCGTATTGGCGCGCAAACTCCCGTATATGCAGTAGTTCCACATACCCAATGGCGAATTTTTCACGGAGACTCACCCGGCGCTGTACCTCGCGCTTTGTAGCGCCTGCCGCGGGCAAATTAACAACGGGGTCATTTCCTGCCCGGTCGGTACTTACGCGCAACAAGGCTTCCATACGGTGAATCAAGTTGTTGATATCGAAAGGCTTAACGATATAATCGTCCGCACCCTGGGCAAGCCCGTGATGTAATTCCTCATCGCCTTTCATGGCCGTGAGAATAATAATCGGCATCATATACAGGTCAGGGTCGCGTCGAAACCGCCGGCATACCTCAAACCCGGAGGTGCCGGGAAGCATGATATCTAAAATGAGCAAATCGCAATCATTCTCTTTGGCGGTCTCCGTCGCTTTCTCGCCGATTGGCTCGACCACGCACGTATGTCCCGCATCCGAAAGGTGCTGATCGAGATAATCCGCCGTCCGCTTATCGTCTTCTACAATAAGAATTGCTGCCACGCTCACAACCCCATACGCCTGAAATCGCCCTGCTGAGAAGAAGCCAAGGCCTTCCGACGTCTGAGCATACTTCTCCAGGATTTACTAAGGTAAATAAACTTATCCTAAATTAGCACGGATAACCGGACAAAGGCAAACGTCCCTTCAAATCAGCCATAATCTCTGACGAGGCCGTCAACTACACCAAAGATCTCGTGCGCCCTACGCATCAGGTCTTATCTATGCCCCAACAGAGCAATTCTTAGGCCAAAAAAGGCTTTCTTATTCAGGGGTTTTTCCCTGATTTGACGGTCAGGCTGGGTCGGCAAAAGATGGCTTGCGCGTTAGGAAAATTCTCTATATTGTAATTTATGCAGGGCAAATCGCAAGGAACACAAAGTGTTACGAGTTTCGGTCTCGAAGGAAATAAACGCCCTCCTGGACGAAGCGGCCGCACTGAGCGCGAACCGTCGGCAGCACTATGTCGGCGTGGAACATCTTTTCGAAGCAATTCTCGAGCGACCGGAATCGTTGCCGCCGAAGTTCTGGGCTTCCCACGAAGGCACGCTGAACCAAGCCTTGGCGGATATCCTTCAACATCCCTGGCCCGGCAACGTCCCAACGCCGTCATCGGAATCGTTTTTCACGCCCCGTGCGGCACAGCTTGCGTCAATGGCCGGCAAACTCGCGGACGGCGCCCCTGGCTCGGCGGCATCGGCCGCCCACCTGCTCCTCGCCATTCTTGCGGACGCTCATGCCCTACCGAGCCGGGTCCTTGATGTACTCCATCTTCCCCGGGGCCAACTGCTCGAGAATCTCCGTGCCCATTTACATGAACACCGCGAAGAATCACCGTCATACGACCATAAACCGTCCTATAGTCAAACGACGACGGACACTACCGAAGAATTGCCTCCTCCAGGAATCAAGGATACATCCGTGTTGGTTTCGCTGACCCGCGACCTTACGGCGGAAGCGCGGGCAGGCCGCCTCGAGCCCGTGATCGGGCGCGAGCGCGAGCTGTTCGATTTGCTGCAGGTATTGGCCCGAAAGACCAAAAACAACGCTGTCCTGGTGGGAGAGGCGGGCGTCGGCAAAACCAAGCTTGCTGAAGGCCTCGCCATCGAAACCGCGGCCGGCAAACTCGATGATGTGCTCTTCGGATACCGGGTGCTTGAACTCGACGTAGGCGCGCTGCTTGCCGGGACCCAGTACCGGGGCGCGTTCGAAGAACGGCTGAAAAACGCTCTCGAGGAAATGGCCAAACTACAAGACATTATCCTTTTCATCGATGAAATTCACCTGATTATGGGCGCGGGCGCAACGGATGGCGATTCCATCGATATGGCCAACCTCCTTAAGCCGGCCCTGGCCCGAGGCGACCTGCGTTGCATCGGCGCCACTACCTACGATGAGTATCGGCGCTTCATTTCCAAGGACCCCGCCCTCGAACGCCGTTTTCAGATGCTGCGCGTCGAACCGCTGTCCGAAGAGGCCACCTGTGCGGTCCTCGAGGCGCTTCGCCCCGCCCTCGAACAGCATCATGAGGTCACGATCAGCAGTCGCGCTATACGGGCCGCGGTACGCCTTTCTCAGCGCTACATGACGGATCGGCAGCTTCCGGATAAGGCGATCGACGCCCTCGATCAGGCCTGCGCCCGCTTTCGCTTGAAAGTGGTGGCACTTCGGCAACGGGCAAAATCACAAGGCCTGCCGCCGCCCGAGCTCAATAAAAAAGTCACACCCCACGAAATCCGAAAAGTGATCAGCCGCCTTACCGCCGTACCTATCGAGGAAATCACCACGGAAGAGCGGCGCAATCTCGGCAATCTCGAAAGGGACTTAAAACGGCGCATCATCGGGCAGGACAAGGCGATCCGGAAGGTCGTCGCGGCCGTGAAGAAATCCCGGGCTGGTTTATCGGACCCCCACCGCCCTGATGCCGTCATGCTGTTTGTCGGCCCGACAGGCGTAGGCAAAACCGAATTGGCGAAAGCGCTGGCCGAAATACTGTTCGGCTCCGCGAGTCACTTGATCACGTTCGACATGTCGGAATATACCGAGGAGCACTCGGTCTCGAAGCTTCTGGGAGCACCACCCGGCTATGTGGGCAGTGAACACGAAGGCCGTCTTATCTCGGCCATCCACAACAAGCCCTTCTCGTTGCTCCTCTTTGACGAAATCGAAAAAGCCCATCCCCGGGTGTTTGATATCCTTCTCCCCGTGTTCGACGAAGGGCGCCTCCGCCAAGGCCATCGCGGCGAGGTTAGTTTCAAACATTGCATCATTGCCATGACCTCCAACGTAGGCGCCCACGTGGTGGGCTCCCCGGAAGCCGGTGCCGAAAGTCTTGCCTTGCTCAATGTGCTCCGACAACATTTCCGCCCTGAATTCATTAACCGTATCGACGAAATCGTCCCCTTTTACCCCCTTCTATTCGAGGATGTCCGCGCAATTCTTCATCTTTCCATGCGCCGCTTGAGGACCCAGTTACGCGAGAAACACCTCCGTTTGCACGTGTACCAGGGGGCCTACGAGTATCTTGCCCATCACGGCCACAGCACGGAATTCGGCGTCCGTGAACTGCAGCGCACTTTTGACCGCCTCGTGGTCAACCCCATCAGCGAGATGATTCCGGTACCGGCGCCGGGCTGCCCGGCGTGGTGCTGGCCATCGCCGAGCCGGGCCGGCATTTTATTCTCGTCGACAGCAACGGCAAGAAGATCCGCTTCCTGCGGCATGTAAAAAGAACGCTGG
>JAWODE010000691.1:0-3627 GCA_046483455.1 Candidatus Hydrogenedentota bacterium
GGGGGGGCACTCGTTATCCCGCAAGGGTTGATCAACCGCGTCTCAAGTGATCAACCGAAAGTCGACCAACAGGAAGCCATTGACCGGGACCGCGTCGATCGGCTCGCCGTGGACGCCGTGATGGCCACCGAGAGACGGCTGGGCCGAAAGCCCATGGAAATGCCTCACCAGAATCCAGGCTACGATATCGAGTCGCGAGTGCCCGACGAACCGGGAAGGCTGCTGTTTATCGAGGTCAAGGGCAAAGTAAAAGGCAGGGAGACGGTGGCCGCGAGCAAAACGCAAATCCTCACGGCCCTCAACAAGCCCGACGACTTCATCCTCGCCATTGTCGAAATCGACGGCGACGCCACCGCGGTCAAGTACGTCCGCCAGCCGTTTGGACGGGCGCCGGATTTTGGCGTAACCAGCGTCAATTACGATCTGGGCGAGTTGCTGGGGCGGGGGGACAAGCCGGCATGACCGAAGCAATTCTCAAATTGCAGCGTTGGCTTCTAGATCCCGAAGGGGAGCGACTGGAGTTCAAGGAAGCCAAGAATCGCTACGACTTCCAGGAATTGGCGCAGTATTGCGCTGCCCTATCCAATGAGGGCGGAGGGGCGGTTATCCTCGGCGTGTCGGACAAGCGGCCTCGCAAAGTCGTCGGGACTCGGGCGTTCCCGCAATCTGAACGCACGCGCAGAGGATTGGTGGAGCGACTTCATCTCCGGGTTGATTTCGAAGAAATTGCTCATCCCGATGGGCGGGTCCTAGTCTTTACGGTTCCATCGCGACCTATGGGGAGTCCCCTGAAGGATCTGCTCCAAGTTCTTCCCTCCCTGAGTGGGGAGCAGGTGAAGACGCTTCTCCGTGAACTAAAGGCCGGTGGCAAGGCACATCCGGTGGGCACCACCAGGGCGACGCGGTGGTTTCCCGGGCCCGGACCGGACGGGATTGGGGCCGGTTCAGCCGACTAACCCAATGTAAACCCAATGCAAACCCAATCGACACCCCTAAATCCTTACCTGTCGAGTATTTCCGGGCCAAACGATTGGGGATATGGACTGACAGCAACGGCCGAACGGAGACACATTCGGACAAATGAGGATGGGGCATGTCTACCAGCAGCGTTACAAGAGCTCCCCCATTCAGGACGACGACCATTTCTTCGTCGTTTGCCGATACGCCCGAGCGAAACGTATTGCGGGCCGGACTGGTCGAGCGAGCCGAACAGTGGCGTTGGGGATTGCTTTGGCGTTGGCTTCGCAAGCCCGCACCGAACCCGCCGCTGTTGTCTCCGTGGCCGATGCCCCGCCTTCCAGGATGGGTCGCGCGGGTCAACGAGCCTCTATCAGAGAAGGAATTGGCAGCGGTGCGACGATCGGCGCGGCGGGGTAGGCCACTTGGGGATGAAGGTGGGGTGCAGTCGATCGCCCGTCGTCTCAACCTCGAATCAACGATGCGTCCCCGCGGCAGAAAACGAATTCGCCTCCCCAAAGAGGACATCAAAGAGGCCTGACCCCTTTGGTCACGAGCATTAATTATAACTTAGCAGAACTGATGAAGCAGGGAGAAAAACCCGTATAGGGAAACCGCGACGTATCCTTCGGGCCCCCTGACACCTCGACCAGCTACAATGGCCTGGCTCTCAGCGCCGGATGTGAATTATGGCCTCGTGACTATCGTCCAGTGTACATGACTAAGGCCTTGTGATAGTTGAAGTTGCAGGGAGGTCGAGGCTGAAGGAATGCGGTCCCCATGGTGTTGAGTGCCTCTTGAGTTTGTTAGGATCAACTGCCTGCGGCTGTGGTGGCCGTGCAGGGGCCGTACGCTTGATGGCTGGGATCATGGATGCGGCGCGTCTTAAGGGAACCGGTAGAGATGGGCAAGAAGTGGCCGAAGGTGATCCGCGATCCGGTACATAACATTGTGCCCTTTGAGGATTGCGCATGCGACCGTCTATTGCTTGAGCTGATCAACGCCAAGGAACTGCAGCGTCTCCGCCGCATCAAACAGCTTGGTGTCAGCAATTTCGTTTTCCCTGGGGCAGACCATACGCGATTCTCCCATTCCATTGGCGTCATGCATATAGCGCGCATGTTTCTGGAACGAATTACCGGCCCACTGAAAAGGGACATAAACGAGCTACACAGCAAGGCTGTTTTGGCCGCCGCATTGCTGCACGATGTGGGCCACGGTCCATTCTCGCACGCATTTGAAAAGATCTCGGGGGAGAATCACGAGAAACGCACGTTGGAAATTATTCGAGATCCTTCCACGGAGGTTCACCAAATCCTGTCAGATGCGAGCAGTGACGGGGCCCCCGAACTGCCAGAATTACTCGATGCCTTCTTTTCTGAAGACCCTTTGCACAGTACGGATTTGGAGGAATCCAGTACCTTCTGTCTATCCCAGATTGTTTCAAGTCAACTAGACGCTGATCGTTTCGACTATCTTCTACGAGACTCTCGCGGAACAGGAACCGGCTACGGTAGATTCGATCTTGCATGGCTCTTGCAAAATCTCTTTCTCGACCGGAAATCTCGATTCTACCTTGGCTACAAGGCAATGCTGGCGGCAGAACAGTATGTCTACGCCCGCTACCATATGTATCGTTCCGTTTACTTTCATAAGACGACACGCTCCGCTGAAGTCATGTTGCAGCTCCTTTTTCAGCGTTATCAGGAGCTCCTTCAACAAGCAACACTGGATCACGATCGGAAAACGATTGCTCCAGGAACGCCCCCGGGGATCTTACGAGCTTTTTCCGACGATTTATCCCTGGCCGACTACCTTCAGCTGGACGATTGCAGCATTACTGAATTCTGGCGGAGCTGTGAAGCGTCGAACGACTCGGTGCTTAAGAAACTCGGGGGTGGGTTGCTCAATCGCCGCCTTTACAAAGCAATAGACTTGACTCATGTCCCAGGGGCAAGGGTGGTCGAGTTTGTCGAGAAAGCGAAAGCCTTTCTCAAACAACAGGGAATGGATCCTGAATACGCTTTAGCCCATGATTCGCCGGCTGACACCCCATATAAGCCTTATGATCCAGCTACCGAAACATCAGCGCCCCAGATCTTTGTAGAACATGAACCTGGTCAGATTAAAGAACTGAGCAGATGTTCGGAAATGGTCCACGAATTAACCAAGAAGTACACACTGGTACGTTATTACTGTCCTGCGGAGTATCGTGACGAAATCGAACGGATCGCAGAGCAGGTCAAGTGAAAGGAGACAACGATGTCCACACCTTCCTTCCAATACCTTGCGGCCCTGATTGCGGCACACCCGCAGGGCAAGGTTGTCGGACGGACTCGGCTTCAGAAAACGGTTCGGCTGCTGCAACGAATGGGATTCCCCACGCGTTATGCTTACACTACGTTCTTCTACGGCCCGTTCAGCGAAGGCCTACAGTCCGAGATCCAGTTGCTTGAAGCGTTGTCAATGGTCGAGGAAGATGAGCAACAGCGTCAGGACGGAACGCCCTATTACATCATCCGGGCCACCAGTGAAACCGGGCTGCCAAATATCGAAGAGTTTGCCCCAAAGCGCCGCCCGCTTGCGCTTCCGTCCGGATGCAAGCACCTCGCTGTCCAGTAGCTCCTCCCGAGACAGTTGGTCTTGGGTCGACGAGTCGTCGGCGTCACC
>JAWODE010000042.1:0-9795 GCA_046483455.1 Candidatus Hydrogenedentota bacterium
TAATCCCAGAATAACCATAATTATAAGAAAGGGACCAGCAAGGAGAAATTCCACGAGTTTAAGAACGGCACCGATCAACAACCCCAGAACTCCGAACACTATTCCAAAAAAATGCGACGAAAAAGGTAAAAATCGAGCCAAACAATATTCCCATAATATTTTTCTACTCCTATTCACAACGATCTTTTACCGTGGAATCCCTTTCGATTTAAATTGTATCCGAATATTCGATTTTATCAATTACACAGTTTTTTTCGACCTTTTTACGAAAACTTTTCGAAACCAAAAATTCTCGTCCTTAACTCTTTCGACACTGCCGTAATTAATCTGCTAACCCAAAAACCACACCCCGCCGCTTACCCGATTGCGAGATTTTGGTTATGTTCGAGCCTTAAGGTTAAATCAGTTGCCAGGCAAGAGGCAGAGGCTTCAGAGTTTACCTCTCGAAATCCTCATCAGTGTAATCAATGGTTTTAGCTTTTTCCCTTGTCCTGCCTTTAAGTTTTTCGTAGCCCCGGTAGCCGAAATACGCCAGGACCACGAATACGGCGAATCCGGCGACCGAGCTAAAGGCGAATTTAAAGAGAAGCCAAACCCCTCTAAGAGTATTCAGGCCTGTTACGGCGCCCATTTTGACGGGCATGGGTAGAAAAGGAATAGAGGAGCAGCAGCAAACCGGAGATGCCGGCGATCATCCCGGAGATGATGAAGACCGTTGGCAAGCTGGCGCCTCTTTCGAGAAGACGGTTGTGCAGAAGACCTGCCGAGAATACTCCGATAATCTCCGACATCGCCGTTAAGGCGAAAGCCGAGTCGCGCAGCCGCGGACGGACGCAAATGTTGATCGCAGGCAGGGCAAAGGCCCAGACAAGCCCATGCGACGTGTAGAAAACCAAATAGGCGCCGCCCGCGACCAGGGTATTGGGGGAGAGTGCGATCGCCGCGATTAGCAGTCCGTCGGTACAGAGGGAAATGCCGTAAAAACGCACCAGATTGAGTCGGTCAATGATAGGGGAGACGAAGAACAGCATTAGCATGGCGGGCAGACGGCCTATTCCCACCAGGCGGGCGATGTTGTCCTCGGCGATGCCGTAGATATCCCGCGCGAGATTGGGAAAAAGCTGGTTCGACGTGTGAAACGCGAAGGGTGCCGCGTAAATGCCCAAGATGAGCACAACGGGAAAGGCGCTGAAGACAAGTTCACGAATGTCGTGCCATTGAAGTTTCAGAAAGCTTAAAGGATTCTCCGCCTGCTTTTCCGGATCGCCGTCATACCCGTTTGCGGCGGTGATTTTCTCAAGGTGTTTTGCCAGGAAATGGAACGCAGTGGCACAGGCAACGCAAAGCCCGCCGATCGAAAAAAACGCCATTTGAAAGCGGGCTTGCTGCAACGCCGGGCCCACTATGAAGATGGTGATGGCGGAAACCAGGTTGAAGGACAGTGAGGCGATTGCGAGGGCGCGCGCCGGCCGTTCTTCCCCCACATGAGCCACAAAAGGCATCCAGGCAACGAGGTATCCGGCGGTGCCGAACCCCATGAGTGCCAGCAGGACAGACACCATCCACACCTCGCGTATCAGCGGAAGGAAGAGATAGGTGAAGGAGGCTATCGCTACCCCGAGGGTGGCGGTTCGGCGTCTACCGAGAAAGGCCGACAACTCCGTCGTGAGCATGTACCATACCAACATGCCGCCGGCCATGGCGAGGGTGGCGCGGGTCCAATCGGCGTTCGTAGCCCCCAGCCCACGGATCATGTAGGCGTTCACGAAGGTAAACGCCCCGTACCACGTAACGGACGCGATGAAAGCGGCCGGGGTGGTGGCCGCCAGAAGCCAGAGCCAGCGTTTCATGCAAGAAGGTTTTCCAAATCTACTTATCGAGAGTGCCTTCTCCAAGCCACTCGAGAGAGAAGGTCGCGAAGGCGATTTCGTTGTAAGGATGTTCGGCCCCACGTTCGTATAGGCATGCTATTGTACCGTTTTTCAACACGCTGAGGCACGAATATGCCGCGGGACCGGGGAAAAGGCATTTCCATGCAGGCCAGGTGCGGCCATCGTCCGTGCTGAGCCGCACCACCATTTTGTAGCGGTCGTCGGGGTCGGCGGGGTTCGAGAACAGCACCAGCGCGGGCCCCTCTGCATCGCTTGGCGCGTATCGTAGTAAGCTTGCCTGGCACCGGGGCTCGACGAGTGCCGGGTCGTTCGAGAGTTCCGACCACGTCATGCCCCCGTCCGGGCTGGTAGCAATCGCGCGCCCGGGCATGGTGTTGGTATGCCACCGGCGCATGTTCAGCAATAACTCGCCGTTTCTGCGTTCGATGACCTGGCACTCGTTAACGGTCTCCGCCGTTGTGCCGCCAAGTTGCCACGTTTCGCCATGATCATCGGAGTAGATCACATGCGAGTGGTAGGTCTTGGCTTCGGCCACAATGTGGTCGCAGGGGATGACCAGACGGCCTTTATACTCGCCTAAGCGCAACTGGATACCGACTCCAGGACCGGTGGCGTACCAGGTCCACTCGGGATTCTTGGTTGTGGCGGTAATGTCTTTCGGGGGCGCCCAGGTAAGTCCGTCATCCTCACTGTGGGTGACCCAGACGGTCCGGGTGCCCTTGCTTTTTCCGTTGACGATCTCGCTTTCGTGGTCCTGCCCTAGGTTGTGAGTCATCAGGAGCCAGATAGTGCCGGTCGATTGGTCTACAACGGGGCAGGGGTTGCCGCAGGTGTTGGGGCCATCGTCCCAGACGATTTGTTGCTTGCTCCACGTTGCGCCATTGTCCTCGGACCGTTTGAGCAGCAGATCGATGTCGCCTGTATCGCTACGGCTGGTCTTGCGGCCTTCACAGAAGGCGAGAAGGGTCCCTTTTTGCGTCACAATGAGCGAGGGAATGCGGTAGGTGTCATAACCGTCTTCGCCGCTGACAAAGAGAGGCCGCTGTTTCGGCAACTGTTCCGCTTTGGCGTCGATTTCATCAAGGGTAAAGCGCACGCTCATGATGTAGGGCTCTTCGCCTTTGACCCAGTGGCCGTACGTGGTCGCGACAAATGTGCCGTCGGGCAGCACTTCAAGGCCCGGATACGACGTATCCGCCCCTTTGGTGTTGTCGAGGAGTCGTAGCCGGTATTGCCCTTCGTGACCGTTCACGATGTCGTCGTAAGTGCCGACCCATCCGACGAAATCGCCCCACGTGGGGCTGACGAGCGTCGTATCGCGAAAGACGATAACCAGGCGGCCGTCCGGGGCGTATTGGGCGGTATGGCGATCGCCGGTCAAACTGGCGGGCAACTCGCGGGGTTCCGACCAGGATAGGCCTTCGTCGCCGGAGAAAATAACGTAAGAATTGAATTTTCGGCTATTCTCGCGGAAGAGAACGGCGATCTGCGAGCCGTCGGGTGAGCGTAGCGCGCCGGGTTCGCACAGGTTGGCATCCGGCAGGCTGGCGATGGGCGCGGGGACACTCCAAGTGAGACCCCCGTCCTGCGACAGCGTTGTGTAGACCCAAAACCGCCACGGTTTGGCTGCCGGACTAACGTTGTCGCTGTGCGGGCTTCTCATGAAATACCGCTCGATGTCCCCGCCCCGGATGAAGCGGCCGTCGTCGTGGAAAAAAGCGAAATAGTGGCCGTCGGGTTTGAGTGCGAGCACGGTGCTCATGGTTACGATTCCGCCGAAGTCCCCGATGGGTTCCAGCTCGCTCCATGTCGCGCCGTCGTCTTCGCTCACCGCCATACGGATGGGATAGAGCCCGCTGAAGAGGATGAGCCGTTTGCGCCCTTCGGCATCGATGACACGATGGATCGTCGGCACCTCCAGAGAGGTCTTCCAAGACTCGGGCACCGGAAGGCGTTCGCTCCACGTCTTGCCGGCGTCTTCGCTGCGTTTCATCACAATAGCGCCCCGGCCATGGCCCTTGGGGTAGACGCAGATCATGGTTTTGTTGTCTTCAAGAAGGACCGTCGTGGGATGACCCAGATACTGGCCCGGTTCGCGGTCCACGACCACTTGGCGGTCAAGATCATGCGACAAGTCGACGATCGGGATGGTGTAATAGGGAGGGGGACTGGGCTGCTCGCCGGCACAGGGTTGCGGAGCGATAAGCAGAAAGCCCAGGCAAACCATAAGTAAACACGGGCATATCGGCCATTCAAAAGCCATAATAGTCTCCTTTCCTACGCGCTCACCTCACGCTAGACGCCTATTGTTTTTTGTGGGACCGGCGCCCTCGCCGGTCGTTATCGAAATGACCGCCGGGGCCGGCGATCCCACACCCGAGGAAGCTCGGCGATTGCCAAGCTCATATCGCGTCGCTGTGGCGTGGTCTCCTGGCCGCGCCACTCTTCCGACCGTCAGGTCTCCAGATATCTCGATGCGCATTCTTCGCCGAACTTGCGTTGACTAGGGCCGTGTTATGGCTGCGATGAACCCACGACTATGCTGATCTACTCGTTCACGCGCCACTCGAGGACGCCGCCCGAGAAATCCGGTTGTAGGTTCACGACAAGACGGAGCGCATCGGTTTGGACCGGCTCAAATGAAGCCTTATTAAACGCGTCTCTCGCAACACCGTAATGGGACGGATTCTCGACCGGTTTCCAGGTATCTGCGTCATTGTATTCGATCCGCCAAGATTCCGGCACTCGGCATTGCCCCATGCCGGTGTCGTCAAACCAATAAACCTCTACGGACGAGACCCTTTGAGGATCTTGGAATGTGTACTGGACCCACTCCGCCGTACCTTTGTGGTCCCACCATGTAAAACGGGGGATGCTGTGGTCGCTGGAGTTTTCGGGCTCCATTTGGTCGTTAAGAGCCCTGAGCGTATCACCGGGGTTGACGTGCGACGCGGTCCCCTTGCTTGTCGACGCAATCGTAGGTGCGGGAGCAATCTCTGCCACGTCTTCCGTGCGCGCAAGCCAGACCTGCATCTCGCCCACGCCCCGGTGCGACCACGCATAATAGGGGATTAAGGTAATGTCGGCTTTTTCGAGGACCTCTTCGCCCGCTTTGTTGCGCTGGCGCTTGAAGGCATGGCCTTGAAGTACCGTTACTCCGTCGAGCAGAGAGGAAATGTGCTCGGGCTCGAGTTCCGCGTCGCCCGGCAATACGAAGTTCAAGACGTGGCCATCGTTATCGACGCCTTCCGCGCAATACACGATGGGTCCACGCTCGATGGCGACGCGCCCGCGGTCGGCCTCGACTTTCTCGTGCGCCAGCACCCGCCGCACGGGCATGGGCAGCGTAAGATGGACGGTGTCGCCCTTGAACCACGTGCGTTTCAGACGGGCATAACCCTTTACCAACACCGGATTTTGAGGGCCGCCATTGACGGACAGTTCGAAGGGTTTTCCTACAGGGTCCTGGTACCGGTACAGGTCGCTGGCGATGGGCTGGCCCAGCGCCCATCCGGGAATGCGGATGTTGAGGGCAAATTCCGCGGTCTCAGCGGGTTCGACGACGATTTCAACTTCGCCATCCCAGGGATAACGAGTGTTCTGGATGAGCTCGACCGCTGTTCCGGTAACATCCAGGGTCGCCTCACCGCCGATGAACAAATTGACGAAGATATCGCCATTGCGCTGACCATACACGTAATTGCCCAGGGACGGAACGAAACGCGCGACGTTGACCGGGCAACACGACGTACTAAACCATGGCGCCCGTGTGGCCGACCCATGATTGAACCCGTAAACGCCATTACTCTCGAGAGGATTGGGATAGAAAAAAGTGTCGCCTTCGAGCGATATGCCCGACAGGAAACCATTGTAGAGGGTCCGCTCGAGCACGTCGATGTATTTGGCCTCGCCGTGCAGGAGAAACATGCGGTGATTCCACAGAATGTTGGCTATTGCGGCACAGGTTTCGTTGTAGGCCTTCGCGTTCGGCAAAAAATACGCCGGACCGAACGCTTCCCCGTGGCGTTGAGCGCCAATTCCTCCCGTAATGTAAATCTTGCGTGACACCACGTCTGTCCAGATGCGGTCGAGAGCGTCAATATAGGCCTGTTTGCCCATGAGTGCGGCGACATCGGCGGTGCCACTATAAAAGTAGCCCGCCCGCACGGCATGCCCTACCGCCTCTGACTGCTCGGTCACCGGAAGATGGTCCTGGCAGTATTCGCCAAACTTCTCGCGGCCGTGTTCGCGTCCGCGCTCGTTCACAAAGAACTCGGCGAGCTGGAGGTAGCGTTCCTCGCCGGTTTCGCGGTAGAGCCGGCATAGGCCAATCTCGATTTCCTGATGCCCCGGCACACTACGGATGCCGTCGGGACCGAACACGCGGTCGATCAGGTCCGCGGATTTGCGGGCGACATTGAGGAGTGAATCTTTGCCGGTGGCCTGATGGTGCGCAACCGCCGCTTCATACATGTGGCCTACGTTGTAGAGTTCATGACCATGTTGCAGGTGCGACCAGCGTGTTTCGCCCGCACCCGAAGGGACATTGTCCGGATCGATGGTGCGGCAGGTGTAGAGGTAGCCGTCGGGCTCCTGCGCGCCCGCGATTTTCGCGATGAGGTCATCGAGGTAATCGTCCAATTTCGGGTTATCGCGCAATTCCAGTGCATACGCCGCACCCTCGATGACCTTGAACACATCGGAATCGTTGAAGTACGTGCCTTCGAACGTGCCTTCCTTCATCCCCGCGGCGACGGCGAAATTGTCGATCCGGTGGGTTTCCTCGCATTTCTGAAAGCAATAGGGAATGGTGACGGTAAGACTGGTTTCCTGTCGTGGCGACCAGAACGAATCGTCGATGTGCACTTGTGTAAACGGAATCGGCTGAATGGGATAGTCGCTCGCGCCGTACGCTGCCAGTGTCGTGAGGAACAAGCCGAGAATTCCAATAGCCGCTAAACGAAATTTCACCATGAATCTGCCTCCACTGTGTTGGAAAATGGCAAATTGCTCGAACAAAGTAGCCGTGAATTTCCCGGATCGCACGCTTTTTCGCGAGCATCGCCGGTAAACGTGATAAGCGTATCGGAATAGCGGGAAAGACGCAAACGGGGGCTCAATACGATGGATTCTATCATGTCAGTTACAAGAAGCTTAGCTGGCTGATGGCCCAGTCAGAACTGTGAGACCCGGAACCCACCCCCGGAACGCCTTCCGGCGTTTTCCCCCGCCAGCGGGGCTTGCCTGACTCAGGAGGGGACACAAGACCCGGAAGCCTGGGCTTCCCGTCAAACCTGCGAGAGCAGGGGGCCAGTCCGCATCCACATCGCGCCTCTCGCAAGGCCTCTGGATTCCTGCGTGCGCAGGAATGACGACAGGTGAGACGGGGTGAATTGCCAGGGCGAGCGTTTGCTTGCGGCGTTGCTATAGTTCTCTCGATTATCTCACTGCACGGTGACGAGGTGGCGAATGTCCGCGAGGCGTTTATCGGCGATGCCTTTAATGTTCACGAGTTCGTCGACCGACCGGAAAGGAGTTTTCTTGCGGTATTCGATGATGCGCGAGGCGTAGACAGGACCGATCCCAGGAAGAGACTCGAGTTCCGCCTGGGTGGCGGTGTTGATATCCAGCAGACCCTCGGATGAACCCGTCGCGCCCGGGACGGCCGAATTCGAGTCCGGCGTGTGTGTGCGCGGCGTGGCTTGCGCGCGCCATCCCGAGACGGTGTATTGCGGGGGATTGGGCGTAGGCACGGGGACATCGCGGGAAATGCGGATCACGCCATCGGTATCCCGTTCCGCGGGGTCGCCAGGTACGGTGAGGGTCGTGCCGTCGATGAGGCGGGCGGCCACATTGATGTCCGATGCGTCAGCGTAGTTCTCGAGTCCCCCGGCCGCATCCAGCAAATCCTGGACGCGTGGGTCCTCGTCGGATTTGAAAGTATACAGACCGGGTGCGTAGACGGCTCCCCGGACGGCCACGCGGAGCGAGACGGGCTCGGAGGAAGAGGGGGGAGACGCGCTGTTTGACGGGGGCGGTTCAACGGCGGAATCCGATTCGAGGGGAGTGCGGGCTGAAGGCGTTGGCGGTGGCGCAGGGGCTTCGGTCTTTATCGAGGTCTTCGCTGTTTGCGGAGCGGCGTTGTTCCGTTGTGCGTACAGGACAATGCCGCCGATGACCGCTGCCGCCGCTACAAACAGCAGGATCAGTTGCTCCTTCCGTGTAAGGTAGTTATTCAGCACGTTACGACTTTCTGATCAAAGCCTATTTGCCTCCATTCGGACTATGCCAGAAGAGACAATATCCGCGCAACCTTCTTGAGGCCTCGTTTCGAGACGTTGGGGGAGACCTATCTCGTCACTTGGTTGCTTCTGACTCTCCTGGAATCCCTCGGAGCGTGACTTTTGGTGCTATTTCTTGGCAATATACGTGCAAGCTCACATACGACCGCGGAAGGGGAGAATCATGTTATATTTGGAGCCGATTGACTGGGCGTGTATAGTTGGTTTTTTCATTGTATCGCTTGTTATTGGTCTGGCGGTAACGCGCCGTGCGAGCCGTAGTTCGGCCGAATATTTCGCGGCGGGACGGGCGATGCCGTGGTGGTTGCTCGGCGTATCGATGGTGGCCACGACCTTTTCGACCGATACCCCCAATCTTGTTGCCGACATGACCCGCACGAACGGCGTCGCCGGGAACTGGCAGTGGTGGGCATTCCTGTTGACGGGCATGTTGACGGTGTTCGTCTATGCGCAATTATGGCGGCGTTCGGGCGTGTTAACCGACGTTGAGTTCTATGAAATTCGCTATAGCGGCAAGGCGGCGGCGTTTCTACGCGGATTCCGAGCACTTTATCTGGGACTCTTCTTTAACTGCTTTATCATGGCGTCCGTATCGCTGGCGGCCATTAAGATCGGAGAGGTATTGCTGGGACTATCCCCCCTGCATACCGTACTTATTGCGGGCACTGTTACCGTGATTTACAGCACCCTGGGCGGGTTGCGCGGCGTCTTGTTCACGGACCTTATCCAATTCGTTATGGCCATGATCGGAGCCGTTGGCGCGGCCATCGTGGCGTTGAATTTACCGAAAGTGGGTGGATTGAGCGGCATGCTTGCTGCTGAAGCCGTGCAGGGCAAGTTGTCCATCCTGCCCGATTTCAACAACACGAGTCTTGCGGTATCTGTATTTATTGTGCCGCTGGCGGTGCAATGGTGGAGTGTGTGGTATCCTGGTTCGGAGCCCGGCGGCGGGGGCTACATTGCCCAGCGCATGCTTTCGGCTAAAGATGAAGACAACGCTATCGGGGCGGTATTTCTCTTTAATGCTTTGCACTACGCGTTACGTCCCTGGCCGTGGGTCATCGTGGCGTTGTGTTCGCTGATCGTGTTCCCTGATCTTGGGGCGTTGGCGGAGCGTTTTCCGGAAGCGGAAAAGATCGGGCACGACATGGCCTATCCCGCCATGCTGACCTTCCTTCCGGCAGGACTCCTGGGGTTGGTGGTTGCGTCGTTGATTGCGGCATATATGTCGACGATCTCGACCCATTTGAACTGGGGTTCCTCGTATGTTGTGCATGATTTTTACCAGCGGTTCGTCCGGCCCGAGAGCTCCGAGAAGGAACTGGTGCGGGTTGGCCGCGTATGCACGGTGCTCTTGATGATCATTGCCGGGGCGCTGGCCCTGGCGTTGCGCAACGCGCTTCAGAATTTCGAGATCATGCTCCAAATCGGCGCGGGTACCGGATTGATATTTATTCTCCGTTGGTTTTGGTGGCGTATTAATGCTTTCAGCGAATTAACCGCCATGGTTGTGTCGTTTCTTGTGGCGGTCTATTTCCAGTTCGTGCATGTTCAAGTGTTGGGATTCGAGCAGTTGCCCTATTGGCTGCGTTTATGCAGCG
>JAWODE010000168.1:0-4017 GCA_046483455.1 Candidatus Hydrogenedentota bacterium
GAGGTAATTCCCGCGATCAGGGCAAGGGGCACGAGCACAGCTCCGCCGCCGATGCCCGAAAGCCCCGACGCGAGGCCCATGAGAAACCCAATGATGATGGCCAGCGTGTTATGGGACCGCACCTCGTCTTGGGAGACCTTCGGCGGCTCGATGAAAAAGGTGCGGAGCCCGGCAAGCCCCAAAAGCACGATAAAAATCCATATCACCACACGGTCGTCGAAAAACTGCGTCACCCACCCCCCAAGGTAGCCGCCTGCAATCGAGCCAAACGACACCTGCAGCGCCAGACGCCATTGCCAATTGTCGTGGCCGCGATTCAGCCGCCACACATTCACCGCGGCCACAAACACGATGATGAGCAGACTTGTGCCTTTGGCGGTATGCGGGTCCATGGCAGGCACGAAAGTCAGAAACGCCGGTACCATGAGAATGCCGCCGCCCAGGCCCAGTGCGGCGCTAATCAGACCAACGCCAACCCCCAAGACCAGCATGCCGGGGTAAAAGAACAGGGGATTCATTCATACTCCTTTGGTAAACGCGGAAAGGCATAACACCGACAACCGTATCAAACGTCGATTAAAACGACCCAAATCTCTCCAAGACCAGGTCGCACCACAGGTCGCTCGATGCCCCTTTGCTCACTCCGGCCGCTTCTGAAAATTCAGCCACGTCGTCACCATCGGCTGGCGGTAGGGCGTTTGCTCCGAAACCGGCCGCAGCGTCACGGTGCACGGATCGGGGAACCCCCCGTGACGGTAATTCACGACCAGATGCGCGTCCTCGACAATGCGCGGGTCGCCCTCGGGGCCTACCGGAGCTTTCGGACGTTCGATGGATGCCGGAAGCCAGATAACGTTCTCGCGCCAAGGTTCGCCATGGAAATAGGGATCGAGTTCCTCGTTGACGCCAAGCAGCCACGGGCCGTGGAACAGCCCCGCCTTGATCGGACGATCGGTGAGGGCATCCGCGCGAAGCACCTTGCCGTCCTGTTGAACAAGGCGCACGTCGTAGGTCCAATCCACTTCGATAATATCGCCGCTCTCCCAGGCCCGTTCCAATACAAGGTACGCAGCAAGTACAGGGGGTTTCATCTCAGCGCCATTGACCCGTACCGTAATGTTACGCGCCCACGTCGGCTGCCGGAAGGCAATGGGCCGTACACTATCGGGCGCTTTGTCGACCACCACGCGGAAAGCGGCCGCTTGGGGATCGTTTGCCGCCGGGCGGCTCAACACAAGGGTGGTGTCGCCATCGGTCCAACTGCCTTGCAGAAAGAGATTGATCTTGACGGTATCGTCGTCCTCCGTCACAACGTATTTTTTCACATCGGCGAAGGCGCGGTGACCGTGCATGGTGCAGCACCACCAGGCGCGGCCCGCGCCGCGCGCCGGGATGTAGCCGGTCTCGTCGTAACGGCGGTGGCCAAAATCGCCGGTCTCAAACTGGTTGGCATAGAAAATATTCAAAAGACACCGCTCGGCAAGCTCGATGTACTCGAGATTGCCGGTGGCCTGCCAGAGTTGGAGGCTTAGGCGCAGGAAATCGGCCTCCGAGCAGCCCTCGTCGCGGTCGTGCTTCGAGCCGAAATACTCCATGACGCCGCCGTATACGATGTAATCCTCGGAAGCAATGAGATCGCCGTACAGCTGCTCCGCCGCGCCCAGAATCGCCGGATCACCGGTCGTTTCGTAAAGCATCATGTACCCGCGTAGCGTGGTTAGGTATCCGTGGGTATGTTGGACACCCCGTGGCTCGAGGAGAGGGACGATCCGCTTCGCGGTTTCAAGATATTGGTCGTCATTGGTGGCGCGGTAGAGCATGTCGAGGCCTTCGATGAGCTGCGTGAAGCAGATGAAGCCGCGCGCGGCCTGGCCCTCGAGGCGTTTCGCCACATCCGGCTCCGAGCACGTGTCGTACACGCCGATCAGAAAATCTCCGAGCTTTTTGGCACATTCGAGCGCCTTTTCCGAGCCCGAGTACTGGTGATATTCCATCAATCCCGCCAGCAGACGGCCGTTGCCCCACAGCAAGGCCATATTTTCGGGTTCGATATCCGCCGCCGCGAACGACAGGTCCATCGTGCCGAAACGCCCATCCGGTTTCTGGTGCCGCGCGATCGCGTCCACCAGACCCTCGAGACGTTTCGCCTGCTCGGGATTGGGCAGCATGGACACCGCGCCGAGAAACCGCCCCGAGATATCGCCGCTGAAATTATCAAACCGGCGGGGATAATCCGGGGAAAGCACTACGTCGGCTAGGATGAAATCGTCCGTGAAACGCGGCTCGATGTCCTGATTGCCGTAGCGTTCGAGAATGGCCTGAATCCGCGCTCCGAATTCGCCGGCGGGAGTGAAGTCCGGCCCTTCCATGGCCCCAGGCGCTCCCATCATAAAAGCGACATACAGATTGATAGACATAGCAATCACCATGGTTGGAATCCTTTTTTGTTTTTCAAGAAAACCGCTGTTGCATCATACGGTAGTCTTTTGCCCCACTCAAGAAGAATCCCCCTATCGCCGGGCGCGTCTCGCAATCCCTCTGGATTACTGCTTGCACGGGAATGACGAACAAAGCCAGACGACCTCTACCACGCATCTTGCGTGAAGCCTGTCTTTCAGGTGATCCTTGCCCTCCCGTCACGGCCGCCCTTTCCGTCACCCCTGCGAAAGCAGGGGGCCAGTGTGCATTGGGCTGCGTAGTAACGCACGCCGCAAGCATCCATTTGGCTCGTCCGCTTAGGCACAACGCACGAAGCGCGTTCCCCACCACACGTCTCGCAAGCCCTCTGGATTCCTGCGTGCGCAGGAATGACGAGGGGTGCATTTCCCGGTCTGGCATCCCCCGCCAGCGGGGCTCGCCCGCCTCACGAGGGGACAGTCGCGCCTGGGATCGCCGAGCGCCAGCTCGGCATTCTTTGTACTCCCGCCGGCGAAGACAGCCGTCTTGGGCTGGCCGTGGACTTGCCACCCTCAGAAGGAAACACAAGGCCCGGAAGCCCGGGCCTCCGGCCACCCCTAGCCCTCCCGTCACCCCTGCGAAAGCAGGGGTCCAGTCCGCGTGCGGTTGCCGAGCAACGCACGCCGCAAGCGCCTGTTCGGCTGCACCGCTTCGGCCCAACGGACGAAGAGCATTCCCCACATCTCGCAAGCCCTCTGGATTCCTGCGTGCGCAGGAATGACGAGACGAACGGCGCTTTCTGTCGAAAGGTGCGGATATGCTTTGGAGCTGCTCAATATGTTATCCCGCACACTCGCAGATGCGAAAAGCGGGCTGGACAGCGACATATGAGTCGTTTGGCTCACGTAGACCACGACAATAGGGCGACCGGCGAGGGCGCCGGTCCCACACCGGACAAGTATATGAGGCAGACCCCGAATTTGCCGCGCAAACCTCTGGGTCTGTTCTTTTCGGTTAATTCGGGTGTTGAGGGACCGGTGTACGCTTTGCGACAATGCTTCCCGAAAGAGGAGAACCCCGAACGCGGTACCGGAAATGCCTGGAGGGTTTGTTATGGCTGCGAAAAAGATACTGATGCTGGTGGGCGATTACGTCGAGGACTACGAAGCCATGGTGCCGTTTCAGGCGCTTGAGATGGCCGGCCACACGGTGCACACGGTATGTCCGGGGAAAAGGTCCGGCGACAGCGTGCGCACGGCCATTCATGATTTCGAAGGCGATCAGACCTATAGCGAGAAACCGGGACACAACTTCGCGTTGAACGCCGATTTTGACAATGTGAAGGCCGAGGATTATGACGCGCTGGTCGTTCCGGGCGGCCGGGCACCGGAATACCTGCGCCTGAATGAGGACGTGCTGGCCATGGCACAGCATTTCGCGGAAGCCGGTAAGCCGATCGCGGCGATCTGCCACGGGGCGCAGATTCTGGCGGCGGCGGGGGTGCTCAAAGGCAAGTGCGCGTCGGCCTACCCGGCCATCGGTCCCGAGGTCAACGCTTCCGGCGGCACCTATCAGGATATCGAAATGACCGAAGCCCACGTGGATGGCACCCTCGTCACG
>JAWODE010000198.1:0-3663 GCA_046483455.1 Candidatus Hydrogenedentota bacterium
GCTCGAATGGCGGGCTGGAAACCCCGCCCTCCGTTAGAGCGAGAGCCTGAAACCACTCGAGAGCAAATAGGGGTTTTCGGGAGAGCGCCCCCTGGGCCGGCGACTCATGCAAGGACCATGAGAATAAGGGCAACCAGGCTCCGGCAAGGGAGGACGGGCTGTCCAGCCCGTCGTTAAGAACACCGCGGGCGGGTACGTCTATGCTTCTTGTGATAGTGACCGGCGAGGGCGCCGGTCCCACACCGGATAGATTTTCGAGGCAGAGAAGTATGAGGTGTTGGGCTCAGGTGTGGACGATGGAAATGGGGATGTCGGTCTGTTCAAAAACCTCATCACTATCAGGTCTTGCCGAGGGACGTGTTCTCTACGATTAAAAAAACGCCTTGGGCTAGCCCGAATGGCGGGCTGGAAACCCGCCCTCCGTTACGGCGTGGGCCTGAAACCGCTTGAGAGTAGATAGGGATTTTCGAGGCAGGCCCGGGTTTGCTGCGATACGGGGGCCGCGCGACCGGGACTGAGGCGCTGTTGAAAAACCAAGCTTTTGTAGCGCGGACGCGAAAAGCGGCCGGGACAGACCGCGGTTTGCTGCGCAAACCGCCTGGTCAGTCCTTGCTTTTCGCTTCATGCGAATGGTTTAAGGACTTTTTCGACAGCTCCGCAGTTTGGGGTTTTGGGGCTTATCCTTTCTCGGGGAGCAGGAAGAGGAGAAGGGAGAGAAAATGGAGCAGGCTTCCGGCGATCACGAACAGATGCCATACGGCATGGTTGTAGCGTAGTTTTCCCATGGCGTAGAAGAGCACGCCGCCGGTGTAGCAGAGGCCGCCGCCCACGACCCATGGCCATACGCCGGAGGGCATGGCGTGGATAAGGGGTTTGAGCGCAATAACGGCTATCCATCCCATTAGGATGTACCAGATAGTTGAGAGGATTTCGAAACGGCCGGTGTAGAAGATTTTAAACAGAACGCCCAGTGCAGCGGACGCCCATACCAGGCCGAAGAGAGTCCATCCCCAGGCGTCGCGCATGACGATCAGCATGAAGGGGGTGTAGGTGCCCGCGATGAGCAAGTAAATGCACGAATGATCGAGGCGGCGCAAGAGGGGACGCAGACGGGTTGACGGGATGGCGTGGTAGACGGTTGACGCGGTAAACAGGGCGATCAAGGTTGCGCCGTAGATGCTGAAACTCACGATCTTCCAGGGGTCCCCTTGGAGACTCGAAAACACCACGAGCACGGTTAACGCCGCGATGCTCAAGGCAATGGCTATGCCGTGGGTGAGGGAGTTTACCATTTCTTCCCGGGGAGTCTGTTCTCTCCTTCCGAACATTTGTTTTAGGGGGTCCTTTCTATTGTATGCGGTGTCGTGCGGACACTTGTGTGCTTCACCATTTTACTCTGCGTTTCGGGGGCTGTGCCCGCGTTCTCCAGAATGGCCGTAGGCGTCTGTATCGAGGAACTCCTGGTGGTCCAGCGGCACGAAATCGTGCAGAGCCTGCCAGTTGAACTCGCGGTCGAAGGGATCAAAGGCCTTTTGGGGGTCGAAAATCTCCTTGTTCACGGGCAACGCCTTATAGGGTTCCACATTGGCGGGTTCCGTGTCGAACATGTCTGACAAGTCGGATGCGAAGGCGTCGTATTGATTCAACGGCGGCAGACCGTGAATGAGAAACATGGTTTTCAGGATGCTTCCGAAATTCGAGTGGGTGGTCGAGACGTATCCCTTTTTCGCGTAGGGGCTTATGACCATGCAGATCGAGCGGTGCGCGTCCACGGTGTCGCGATACCCCTGTGCATCGTCTTCGGTGACGAAAATGACGGTTTCTTTCCACCAGGGGCTGTGGCTGATCAACTCGACGAGGCGCCCGAGAGCCAAGTCGTTGTCACTCATATAGGAGCCCCAGAACGGGTACCCGTCCTCGGGCCGTTCGCCGGCTCCGTGGTCGTTGGGGAGCATCATGGTGATGACATCCGGGAAGGGCTCCTTGCCGGAGAGCCATTTCTCGTGGAATTCCTGCTCGAACATGTCCATTCGGAACTGATCGGGGATATTCGTGTTGTAGGTGGCAAATTTGCGCGAGGTGTTTTCGAAAAGGGGCTGCGGCATGGGATAGTTGGCATTGAGGCGAATGCCCGTAAACCGGTATTCCTGCGTTTCGTCCTGTGGTTTGAACTCGAATCCAAGACCGAAATTAAAAAAGCGGATGCCATTGCGGTCGAAATGTTCCCAAATGGCTCCCGCTTCGTTGTAATCTTCGGGATAAATGGCGCCCGAGGAGCCGATGAACGAGAAGTTGCCGGGCCCATTGCCTTCGGCGGATTCGCCGATGCGCGCTTCCATAAACTCGTTGGGATACGTGCCAACCAGCCAGCGGTGACCGTCGACGCTGTGGTCCGAGTCGCAGTAGAAATTGTCGTTTATGGCAAAACGTTTGGCCAGGGCGATGTGGTTTGGCATGAGGACGACGTCCTTGACCGTGCGTGTGCCGTCCGCATTGCTCACGTCGATGGGCCGACCGAGGCGGCACAACTCGGCGTCGCCGCGACCTCCGGGGAGGGCCCCGAAGACTTCGTCGTAGGTGCGGTTTTCCTTGGTGACGTAGATGACGTGCTTGATAGGGCTCTCCCATTTGCCGGGAGAAGAGGGGATCGGATGATTATCGGGCCGGGTGTCGGCTTCTTCGGGGAGTATCGTTACATTGTTTTCGATGACTTTCCGGGTGAGGGCATCGAGTTCCTCCTGGCTCCGCGGTAAGTCAATGACGTTGATATAGCCCCGCATGAGCGCGCCGATCCCCGTAGGGTCGCCCGGTTTGTGGTTGGGGCCGGCGTTAGGCCCCGAACCGATGCCCTTGGCGCAGGCGACATAAAGCCGTTTTCCGTCGGGCGATACGGACAGTTTGCTTGGAAACCATGCCGTAGGGATGTGGCCCAGGACTTGGTGGTCGCTCAGTCGAATGACGGCGATGGCGTTGATGCCGGCCTCGGCAACGTAGAGGGTTTTGTGGTCAGGGGAGAGGGCGACACCGAAAGGAATCATGCCGCGAAGATTGGCCGCTTCCGGGTGCAGAATAAGGTCGATATCGTTTTCGCGCTTGCCTGATTTGGCACGAATGACGGTGACGCTGTCGTTGCTGCCGTTCGATACGTACACGTGGGATTCGGTGACGGCGATGGAATTTGGACTGCTGCCTCCGACGGCGGGGAAGTTCTCGAGTTGTTCGCCCACCAGATGGCCGGTCTTCGATTTGTGGATGACTTTTTCTTTGCCGGTTGGTGAAATACGGACTTTCCAGACCGACATGCCGGCGATATCGTTCGGGTCGCCGAGTCCCTCGACTACGACCCCGTCGATCATCACGCCTTTTTCGGCCTCCTTCGAGGGCACTCCGAAGGGGGGAAAGGGCAATTGGGCGTATTTTCCGTCCTCGGTACGGAAGTAGGAGTATTCATAGATGCCTACGTTGGCGACGTAAGCATGCTTTTCATCGTTCGATAAGGCGATGCCAAATGGATAGCGTCCGACGGGTATGGAGCGGACGACTTCCCGCTGCCCGGTGTCGATGATAAGCATCCGGAAATTCGATTGGTCGCAGGCATAGAGGATTTTGCCGTCTCTGGTCAACCGCAAATCTCCGGTGTAGCCATGCCGAAAGGATTCGCCG
>JAWODE010000260.1:0-3768 GCA_046483455.1 Candidatus Hydrogenedentota bacterium
GACCCGCGGGCGAAAACTGTCGTTGCGCGGCACGATCTTTCCGAATACGGAAATCCATTATGCCCCGGACAGGCCTTTCTTCAAACGGACGACGACGGATTTCTTATATTGCTGAGCCGCACGCTTTTGCGGATCGAGAACGACGGCGAGACCATCGTTCCCATCGCCACGCTGCCTCAAGCCGCAACAGCCGGAAGCGCCCTTCAGGAAGGCCGCATCTACTATGCCGCCGGCTCGCACGTCTGGAGTGTCGCATTGTGATTACGGCGCTTGGTCCGGCTTTTCGGAAGGCTCGAGATACAACGTTTTCCAGGAAATGTACCCGAGTTGGTTGGGTTGCCAGTTTTTCACGTCCGGCGACTTTAAATAGGGCCGGGTGTAGAAATAAATGGGAATGATGGGAGCATCATCGAGGAGGCGTGCCTCAGCCTGCTGATACGTGGCGAGCCTTCCCGCTTTATGCAACGTCGAAGCCGCTTTCTGCACCAGCCGGTCGTACTCTGGCGAAGCATATCCCGTGCGGTTATTGCCGTTGTCGCTCAAAAAGCACTCGAGGAAGTTGTAGGGGTCATTGTAATCGGCAATCCACCCCGAACGCGCGATGTTGTAGTTTAACGTGTTCATCGAGTCCAGGTAGACCTTCCAGTCCTGGTTCAGTAACTGCACCTCGACCCCGAGGGCCTCCTTCCACATCTGCTGGACGGCTTCGGCAATACGCTTGTGATCGTCGCTTGTGTTGTAGAGCAATTCGACGTTGGGAAAACCTTTCCCGTTGGGATAGCCCGCCTCGGCCAGCAGACGGCGGGCCTCTTTGACGTTGTGGGGAACCCGCGTGTTGCTTGTGTATCCCCCCGTATCAGGCGGTACGTAGTGATAGGCCGGCCAGCGGCCCGCCTTGACCACCTGCCCCACGAGTGTATCGCGGTCGAGACTCAGCGCAAACGCCAGGCGCACGCGCTTGTCGTCAAACGGCGGTTTCGTGGTGTTGAGCCGGTAATAGTACGTGCCCAGGTACGGGTCGATGTGCAAATACGGATAGTCCTCCTTCTGGTAGATTTCGATTTTGGGCAAAGGGATATTCTCCGTGAGGTGCAGGCCGCCTGTGCGAAAGGTGCGGTCCTCGGTCATGGCGTCCTCGATAGGATAAAATGCGAGGGCCTGCAGGCGGACCTCATCCGCGTTCCAGTAATGAGGGTTTTTCTCGACGCGAATAACTTTGTCAGGTTCCCATTCCACCAGCCTGAACGCGCCGTTAGACACCATGTGCTCGGGCTGGGTCCACTTCGTGTCGCGGGCCGTCATCCCGCCACGCGCTTCAATCACTTTCCGAGGGACCGGATACCATGTGTAGTGAATGTGCAATGAGAGGAAATAAGGCGTGGGATGTTCGAGGCGGACCTCGAGGGTGCGGTCGTCAAGGGCTTTTACACCCACTTTGGCGAAGTCGGTGATTTCGCCGGTGTTGAAGGCCCGTGCGTTTTCAACGCAGTGCAACATGGACGCATATTCACTCGCCAGCGCCGGCGTGAGGATGCGCTCCCAGGCGTATAGAAAATCCTGAGCGGTAACGGGCTCGCCGTTGGACCACCGGGCGTCTTCGCGCAGGTAGAAGGTGTAGACGGTGCCGTCAGGCGAGATACGCCAGCGTTCGGCCGTTCCCGGGATGGGCTCGAGCGTTTCCGGGTCGAGATCGACCAGCCCTTCAAAAAGCGCCGAGAGGATGCGGTGCTCGGGCACGCCCGAGACGAGGTGGGGGTCGAGTTCCTGGGGTTCCGCGCCATTGCCCACCAGCAACACGCCCTCGATCGTGGCTTTTTCAGTGCGTCGCTCACGCTCGCCACACCCCCCCACGGTTAGGAGAAGAACGGCACATCCGACCGTTGCGACGATAGTCTTTCTACATTGCATCAAGGTCAAACCTCCTTTGGAATGATAATCCTTATGGTTTTAGGGGGGCCAACTCGATTTTCCGGAAGAAAATCTCCGCGCCTTCCGATTGCACCTGGATTTTGCCCCGGTGCGGCTTGACGTTCTGTGCGTGGTTGACTTCGATGCCGTTGAGAATCACCGTGATTTCATCGCCTCTGGCGAGGCATTCCATGCGATTCCATTCGCCCACGGGTTTCTCGACGTCCTTTGCACCCCGGAACCCTTTTTCGTCCTTCCATGCGGGGGCGCGGCCCCACCAGTTGACGCGCCCGCCATGAATTGTCGCCAACTCCCCGCCGGGTTGATATACATATGAGCTTCCGGCCTTCTCCGGCGCGACGGGGCACGTGATCGAGAAATTGTCGGTGCCGTCCCCTACCACAATGAAATCGCCGGTACCGCCTTCGATGATCTGGCACTCGATCGCGTGCATCCACACATTGCTGTATCCGCCGTCTTCGCCTACCGAATGAATAAGGACCCCACTGTCGCGCGCGCGGTCTTCCCGGGGTGGGAAAGTCTCGTCGCCCCACTTGAACTCGACCACAAGACGGTAGTTTTCGAATTCTTCTTTGGTTGTAATGCATCCCCATTCCTCGCCGGAGATGCGGAGAACGCCGTCCTTGACGGTGAATACCTTTTTGGGGTCGGTATCGCGTCCGCGCTCGCGAAGGAACGTGTAGAAATGGTCCGTTATGTTGTCGGTCAACAGCTGGACCGGCTCGGCGGCCTGTGCGGCGGACGCCGCATCCGCCCCGGTTACCATGAGAAGGGCAATGGCAATGAATGGCATATTTCTGACTCCTTGGTGCTCTTGCGTCGGCTCAATTGTGACACAAAGCGCTCCCGCACTGGTAGGGACTCGCGGTTCAGCGGTCCAAAAGCGGCTGCGCCGGTTTCAGCAGGGGCCCGAGGGGACATTGGTCGCACTTGGGTGTGCGACGGCAGAAATCCTTGCCCGTAAACACAAGTAAACCGTGATACTCCTTAAACAATTGCAAGTCCGCTTCGAGATGGTCTTCGAACAGCGCCCGCAACGCTTCGTAGGCGATATCCGGAGGACACAAGCTATGGCGACTGAGGATGCGCCGGGTGTAGGCGTCGACCACAAACACCGGTTTCTCGCAAGCATACAGGAGGATATCGTCCGCCGTTTCGGGACCGATACCGTCGACGCTCAGCAATTCGGGGCGCAATTCGTCGAGGGGCCGCGCGGCCATGCGCGCCATGTTTCCGCGGTACCGGCTGACCAGATACCGGCAGAAACTCCGTACGCGCCGGGTCTTCACCCGAAAATACCCCGATGGTTGCAACGCATCTTCCAAAACGCCGTCCCGGCATGCCAGAATCTTACGCGGTCCCAAAAGTTTCGCGCGCTTAAGGTTAGCGATCGCCCGCTCGACGTTGCTCCAGCTTGTGTTTTGGGTCAGCACGGCTCCCACGGCGATCTCGAAGGGCGTATCGCCCGGCCACCAGTCCGTAGGACCATAGTGCTCGTGCAGGAGGCGGTAGATATCATGCAGGGCGTGTGAAAGTTTCTTGTTCATCGAAATCTTAATTTTGTTAGGCGCAAGGTTACAGGCACCAAAGAAGTTCTTCCCGGGGATCGGCACAATCGTACCAATAACGCACTGGAATCGCACCTTTACTGCCTCGAAAATTCACCGTTCCGGCAGCCCCATAGCCCCGCTAATCCCAAAAATCCACCATCCTGGGAGACCCGTCCGGAGCCCCGCAGGGGCGACAGGCTATAGCCCGGGGCAAGGCGCGCGCTTGCGCGTGCCGCCGCCCCGGGATCACCGTCCCACACCCCGCAAGCCCTGAAAGGGCGGCAGAAAC
>JAWODE010000295.1:0-11537 GCA_046483455.1 Candidatus Hydrogenedentota bacterium
CTGGTACTGATTTTTGCGGGTGTGTCCCTTTATTTGAAAACCGACAGGGGACGGTTGGCGTTTGATACTTTGTGGCTTAAACTCCCTTTTGTAGGCAACCTGTCCGTGATTTATGCCACGGCCCTGTTTTCGTCTGATTGCGGCCAGACCGCGCTGTGTTCGTCCGTGTGGTGCTGCCTCGAAAATTCCTCCGGTGTGGGACCGGCGCCCTCGCCGGTCACTATCACAAGGAGCGCGGACGTATCCGTCCGCGATGGTCTTAACGACGGGCAGGAATGCCCGTCCTCCTTTGCCGAACCGTGGTCAGTGTCATTGTCGTCGTCTTCGGGTGAGCCCAACAGCTCATGGTTCGCTGTCCCTGCCGTTTTTCGTGCTTTCTCTACTCAAACGCCACCTTGGCGAGATAGATGCTCGTTTTGCCCTCGTGCGAGGAGTAGTAGCTTACCCACAAGAGCCCATCGTGCCAAACGAGCCCCGGGTAGCTGGTATCGCCTCCGGAAGGCAGAGTCAGCACTTCGGTCAGCGTGCCGTACTCGGGATCGATCATACAGATGCCGGTGCGTACCCGTTCATCGTATAAGCGCACCGCCGCAACAAAGCGGCCGTCCGGAATTTGAATCATGCAGGGACCGCCGATGCGCGCACCGAGATCCTGCCAGGTCCACTCGTTATAGGGCGGCTTTGCGGTACCGAGAAGTCCGGTCCGTTTGTGGGGGTCGCCGTCGCGGCGCAACAGGCACAGCGCCGTGTCGTCTTCGAGGAAGACAATCGACGATTCGTTCGAGTATTCACCCGAGCGCAAGGTCGGCACGAGAGCCTCGAAATTCCGGCCGTCGGTGCTTTTGTAAAGGCGGATGCTGCGCTCGCCTTCGTACTTTGTCGCGTAACCGATGCCGTAACAGGCGCCCTTGTGCCAAGTCACGCGCCACAGCCAGAAATTGGGATCGCCGATGGGCACGCCTTCGCTCCAGTTTCGCCCATCCTCTGAAAAATACGCCATGGTCTGATGCTTCACGTCGGGATCGTCGTGCAGGGCCGCCGCGCCGGACAGCATCAGTTTACCTTCAGGGGTGACGGTAATCTGGGCGTCGCGCAAATCCGCCGTATCTGATGTAATCAAGGCAGCCGATTCCCATTCCTTTCCGTCTTGCGACACGATAATCCGCAATGCCCCGTCCGGCGATACATGCCCCTGTCCTTCGCGGAACACGCAGAACCACTCGTCTTTGAAACGGACGAGGTTCGTGAAGGCGTTGTGGGGGGCTTTGTCCCAGATTTTGTATTGCTCCACCAGCGTGGCTTGGGGGGTGCGGCCTTCGGCGACGGGAATCCACTCGATCCCTTCTTTCGAGGCACGGAGGCGTCTCGCGCGAATGTTTGAACCACTCCCTTCCTCGTAGTAAACGATCAATACTGAGCCGTCGTCGAGATTCACCATCGAGGGATAGGCCCCGCCCACGGCATCCACCTGTACGTTATCGCTCCACGTCTCGCATTCGTCGACGCTGTAGTGGAGGCTCGTCGCGGGCAACCGATGCGCCATGAGGATGAAGTCGTCGACGGTGCGATGGAGGTAGGGACAATGCCCCGGGAACCCGAAAGGCACCGACACACTCCACGTCAAGCCGCGGTCCTTCGAACGGGACCACGCCATGGTTTCGCCACGCCCACGCTGGGCCGCGAAGAGGTCGCCATTCTTGAGTTCGATGATGTCGGTTTCGGCATCGAGACGCATGCCGCCATTATCGATATCGATGACGTCGCTCCATGTCTCGCCGTCGTCGTCGGAAATGGTCACGGCGCCCCAGGACTCGTCGTCTTCTTCGGCATACAGCCCGAGAATGAGTCTTCCGCCGGAAATCTGCCGCACGGGCGAGCTGCAGTAGTAATTCTCGGCGATTTGCTTCGGTTCGGACCAGGTCTTGCCCAAATCGAGTGAAGTCACCATCCAGGAGCCGAGGCCATCCCATGCCCTTTCGGCCCCTTCCTTCTTGCGGAGCGAGAAGAAGTTGCAGATCAGCTTGCCGCTTTTCGTCTGCATGATCGAGGGGTCGCGATCATCATCTGGGCCGTCGTAGAGCACCTTCGCGGCGCTCCAGGTCACGCCCTCGTCTTCGGATACGCAATACGAAACCCGCCCGCCTTTCGGCAACTGTTCGTTGGGCAGGGCCACGTGGCCGTAGCCCGCGTAGAAGACAGACATGAGGCGGCCATCGGACAAGCGGCACACGTCGGGGAATGCCTCGTAGGCTCCCGCATTGGCGTCGGTGCACACGTGGGTGAACATCGGCTCGGGAATCGTGAATTCGTCTTTCGCGGGCGTCGCTTCGCCAATGGCAACGATATCCTTCACATGCACCAGCCCCTGGCTCGCGTAAAAACCCACGCGCCCCGCCTCGATGGTATCGTCCTGCGCTTCGTAAAGAACCTCCCCGTTCAACGACACCCGCAAGGTATTTCCGATGCTTTGCAGTTCGCCTTCGTGCCATTTTCCCGCGGGTTTGTCAAGGTTGCTGACGCGCTTAATCTCATTCCACGATTTCGACGCGTCGGAACGGCACAGAATGGCCTGGCTTTTGTCGTAATGCACATAGTAATACGTGAACCCGTCCGCAACGCGCACCATGAACCCACAGGCCAGCACGCCATGGTTTTGCGGCTCGACCATGAATTTGGCCTTTAGCGTAACGTCAGACCACGTGACGGGCTCGAAAACTGCTTTCGTTATCTCGGAACGCCCGTCCAGCACCAGCTCGCCGTCGTGAAGGCGGGCGTTTTCGTCCGAGAAGACCCACGCGTCTTCGGCGCCGGGTCCAGCCAAGGTAAGCCCCAGTTCCTGGGCGAGCGCCGGGCTGCACAAAGCACCCGGCAGCATGGTGATGGCAGACAAAATCATGATAATCCGCAGCATGACAACATCCCCTCTTGGAGGCCGCTCCAACACGCGGCCAACGGTATCCGGTGGACTGAAATTCCGCTTCCGATTGTAATCGCCTTGAACCACTTGCGCAAGGTGCGAATACCAAGGGCCTCTGATTCTCCCTGTTCGTTCCAAGCTCTTGATATAGAGCCTATGCGCCGTTTATGACGGATGCGTCCCAACGATGTCGTTTTCGGCCTCCGGTCGGTTTTCGATGATCGTTGTTTTTGCACCGGTGGGTGTTTCGCGCTACACTAACGGTTCGGACATGCCGCGATCTTAACCTGGGGGAGGACGAGCGATGCGTACGCTTGGAATTGGTCTTGTAATGACGGCCTTGATTCTCTGTGGATGCGGAGGCCAAGAGCAACAGCAAGCTGAAGGCAGTGACAGCGCCGGTAAAAAGGTCACGGTGGCCTTCGTGACCAATAACGCCTCGGATTTCTGGAAAATCGCCCAGGCCGGCACGGAAAAAGCCGCCAAGGAGCTGGGCTGCGAAGTGCTCTTTAAAATCCCGCCTCAGGGAACGGCCCAAGAGCAGAAACAAATCGTGCAGGACCTTATCACGCGCGGGGTGTCAGGCATCGCCATCAGCCCGAAAGACCCCGAGAACCAGACGGCCATGCTGAACAACGCCGCCTCAAAGGTGAATCTGGTGACGCAAGATTCCGACGCGCCCAATAGCGACCGCATCTGCTATATCGGCACCGACAATTACCAGGCGGGCGTGGCCGCGGGCGAACTCATCAAGAAAATCCTGCCCGACGGAGGCGAAATCATGCTTTTCGTCGGCACCCTGGACGCTCAAAATGCCCAGGACCGCAAGCAAGGTATCGAAGATACCCTCGAAGGCACCGACATCACCATTCTGGACACGCGAACCGACGAAACCGACCGTATGAAGGCCAAAGCCAATGCCCAGGATGCTCTCACGACGCACCCCGAGCTCGACTGCCTTGTGGGCCTGTGGAGCTATAACGGTCCCGCCATTCTCAGGGGCGTGCGGGCTGCCGGTAAATTGGGCGAGGTCGACATCGTCTGCTTCGATGAGGAAGCCGAGACGCTCCGGGGCGTCAAAGAAGGCCACATCGCCGGCACCATCGTGCAACAACCCTTCGAATTCGGTTACCAATCCGTGAAACTGCTTTATGAGCTCGCCCAAGGCGACCGGAGTCGGGTTCCGGAGGACGAGCGCATCATCATTCCCGTCAAGACCATCACGCAAAAGAACGTGGACGAATTCTGGGCACAACTGAAGGAGTTAACAGGCAAATCGTGAGAAAAGTTCTCGGTCTTGCCGGGCTTCTTGCCGGCCTTATCGCTATTGCGTGCGTCTGGGAATACATTGACAAAGGAGCCGTCAATTTCCTGAGTTCGGGCAATGCCCGCAGCGTGCTGCCCCTCATCGGGTTATTCGGCATCCTGAGTCTTGGCCAGGCGTTCGTTATTATCACAGGAGGAATCGACCTTTCCGTGGGGAGCGTGGTGGCGCTTATCGCGACCCTCGCGGCGTTTCTCCTCGACAAAGGCGAGGGATGGAGTCCATGGGTGGTCATGCCCATGGTGTTGGGCCTCTCGGCCTGCATCGGCTTGTGGCACGGCGTATTGGTGACCAAGGCCCGCATTCAGCCCTTCGTAGTCACCCTGTGCGGCCTATTTTTCTACCGGGGCTTCGCGCGCGTAATTGCGCAGGATGCCACCCAGGGATTTGGCTCGCCCTCGACGTATCCAACGTGGAACTGGCTTGCGAACGGTTTCGTGCCCACCGAAAACTCCATACTGCCCGTGCCGTTCCTTATTTTTATCGTATTTGCCGTCATTACGGCGGCCTTCTTTCATTTTACCCCCTATGGACGGCACATTTTCGCCTTGGGCGCCAACGAAGAAAGCGCGCGGTTCAGCGGCATTCGCACGCAGCGCCTGAAAATCCTTGCCTACACGGTCTGCTCCCTGATATGCGGCACCGGCGCTCTGCTATTCGGCTTTAACATCAATTCCATCGGTCCCGCCACATTCGGGAATTTTTACGAGCTCTACGCCATCGCCGGGGTCGTTCTCGGGGGCTGCAGTCTCCGGGGCGGTTCAGGTAATATTCTAGGGGTGGTCATCGGCGCGGCCCTGATACGCGTCTTGATCAACTTGGTGACAATTTTGGATATTCCAAGCGAACTCGAATATGTGGTCATCGGCGGAGCAATTCTGGTCGGCGTGTTTGTCGATGAATTCCTCTCGAGCCGCCGCACCACGCGCGTCAAAGCTGCATAACGCGTCGCCAGTCCACAGAAGGAGCCGCGCGCATGGTTTACGAATACTCCGGATACCTGAAAACGATTCTGGAAGCGCCCGATGAAACAAAACGCGACCAAACCGACCATATCGCATTCGGCTTGGACGATTTGGCGCATTGGACCACCAATGATCTCCCCGCGTTTACGGAATGGCAACGCATCCCCGTTTCCCGCAGCCGGGCAGACCACGCCGTCGAGTTGAAAGGCACGTTTGAAGAGGTACGCCGAATAGACCATTTGCCGTCAGATACCCCTGCGTATTGGGTGCCGTTGGGTACTCTCGGAACACGCGATAGCCGTTTGCCCATCGATCTTAACCGGTTCCCCATTCTCGAGATCACCTACCGCTGCACCAGTCAAAACGCCCGGCTGGCCAGTATGTGGGCCTATCCGGGAGGCCTTGCCTTTGATGCGTTGGACTCCACTCAGCGATGGCGCACAGCCGCACGGAAAATTCAGCATGCCGGTTTTCCCGAGCAAATCGACGCGCTGGTGCTACGTCTGTATTCCACTGTGCGCGCAACCGAATCGGTCGAGATACGGGAAGTCCGGTTTCGCGCAATGACCGCCGAGGAGGAAGAAGCCTGCCGGCGCGATGCCGAAAGACTGGCAAGCAGCGCCGCACCCCCTCATGCACCCATTCTAGACGGGTTCCTCCCGCTGGGGGTATATGTCGACGCGGAAATGGCCCAGCGGCTTGCCCAGACGCTCGGTATTTCGGTCAGTGAATACTGGCAACTCCTCTTCGAAGATGTTGTCCGCCACCACCAAAACTGCGTTGCCATCGAGAATGCCGAACGGTTCACCCCGGAAGATTGGCGCGAAATGCATGCCGCCGCTCACGAATACGGCGTCAAATTCGTGCCGATGTACGGCCTCCCTCTTTCCGACGACCCCCAGCTTCTTAGGGATAGCGTCGATGAACTCGTGCGTGTTAATGCCGATGTGCCCGGGCTGCTTGCCTGGGGATTAAACACCGAACCCCGCGAAAAAGATTTTCAGAAACTTCTCACGGTGCGCAACTTGGTCCACGAGGCCGACCCACAGCATCCCTTCGTCATCACGACGCGCGATCCCGGCAAGTTCGCCGTCTTTGCACCCTATTTCGCCGCTATGGGCATCAATCACTTTCATTCCCGCAACTCCTGGGGCGTCGAAGAAGTCCTTGAGACTCATTTGAAGCTTAGTCACGGACAGCAGTTTTGGGTCATAGCGCCGGGTTTCGTGTGGGGAAGCGACGCTCCCGCATGGTCCACCTGCCCCGAATTGCGTCTGATGGTGAACTCCGCCTTTGCCACCGGGGCCCGCGGTTTCTTTACCTACGCGTTTCATAATGTCCCCGTGTGGATAGGCGGGTCCTGTCAACGGACGTTGACCGGACCGTTCCTGACCTTTAGCGACTTGTGGCAGGAACTGGACCAGCGCATGAAGCGTATCGGCGCGCTTGCTCCGCTGCTGCTGGGCGCCCGCCCGGAGCCTATCCCGGAAGGTTCCTATACCATGACCTTGCGGTCGGAAGAAAAAGCTCAGCTCCCCGATGGCGTGCCGCTTACCACCGCTTCGCGTCTTCTGGGCGACGGCTACAGCCTCTTTTTCCTGGTAAGCCACGACATCCGCGGCATGGCCTCGATTAACCTGAGCATCAACCCCGATTTCGTCCAGCAATACGAAGTCTACGACTTGTCTGACTTCATCCAGAACCGCCAATGGGAACGAATGCCCCTCGAACGCCATTTCGAGATGTTTCCCGGCCAAGCCCACGTTCTGCTCATCGCCACGGAAGAAAAATGTGCCCATTTTCGGGACGTTGTCGCCGCCCGGCTCATGGAAGACGACCGGCAGCAGCTGGCTATCAACATGCGTTTGGCCCGCCAATACAACATTGACGTCAGTCCGGTCGAGGAATTTCTCGAAACGCCCCGGGGGCAGGATACTCTCGAAAAACTATCTCATATGGACTGGGCCCGGGACCGTCTTCTCGACCTGATCTATGAGAATCCGGAAATCAGCGATGCGCGCAGCCGAATCATCGAGGTCAGTGCCGCATTGTGCGCCTGTGATGGCGCATTGTGCCGCCTTCATGGAATGGGGCAGACGGAGCTCGCCCGCGAACTCGGTTTGAAGGTGCTCCCAATAGCCCGTGAACTGACCCATATGCGCCTCGAATTGCGCCATGGACGCGGGAAGCATGTAATCGATCAGACGCAGAGCCTTTCACAACGCGCCTTAGCACTCGTAAACGAGATTCGCGCCCAAGTTTAGTCACCATGCCCCGCCGGCCATGAGGCCGCCCTCAACTACAAAAAGGCTACTCCCTCCCAGTGAACAGCGGGGTTTTATGTATTTTTACCCTTTGCACACGGTCATGTCCTCGTGTTCGCTTCTTTGCAAGAAGCAGAAAGAGCAACAGAAAAACGGATTCCGGCATCAGGGCTACAAACGACGAATATTTCCCGCCGGAAACGGTATCTAGATGACGGGGATGTGCAGAGAGGAACGCTCAAAATGTGCCAAGCCTTTACACCAAGCCTTTACAATTTGACTAACCCGCCGGAAATATTCTATACTTCACCACTGCTTACAGGTGGATACCGGCGAGATTTGGTGGCCATACCGCATTAGAGCGGTATGAGTTACACATACGGTAACCGTACATCGCCGAGGAGAGAGTAGTGAAACGTACTTTTCAGCCATCGAATATCAAACGCAAACGCAACCATGGATTTCGCGCGCGCATGGCCACGGTGGGGGGGCGCAATGTGGTCCGCCGCCGTCGCCAAAAGGGCCGGAAACGGCTCAGCGCGTAACGTGTAAGAGTGATGAGCCTGTTGTGCCGGGCCAAAACAAGTTCCCCCGTCGGGAACGGCTCACCAGACACTCCGAATACCTCGACGTATACCGGAACGGTGACAAACAGGTGGGCCGCGCATTTATTTGCTATGGGGTCCGGCGCCAGGGGCAAGGGCGGAAATTGGGAATCGCCGTATCGCGCAAGGTTGGCAAAGCTGTAGTCCGCAATCGTCTCAAGCGTTATGTGCGTGAGATTTACCGCACCCATCGCACATTCTTGGCCGAAGACGCGCATATTGTGATCGTCGCACGGCCGGCGGCGATGGCCCTCGACTACGCAGCATGTGAGCACGCGATACGCAAGCTTCTCCGAAAAGGAGGCCTGCTGAGTGGCTAAGGTGTTGGTACTGTTCGTTCGTGCCTACCAATACACTGTTTCGCCTGTGCTTACAGCCATTCTGGGTCCCAATTGCCGATTTACGCCATCCTGTTCCCAATACGCCATCGAGGCGCTGGAACGGTACGGCGTCATACGGGGCACCGGGTACGCTATTTGGCGGGTTGCGCGGTGCCATCCCTATAGCCGTGGTGGATACGACCCCGTTCCGTGACTACCGGGCTCATCCCGCCCAGAGGCCCATCGGCGCGCGGCCGCTCCGGTTGGGGCCACGGCGTTCCGCCGCAAGCGGCTCGCCAGGGAGAACTAGAGGGTGGATGACGATCAAGACAAAGGGTTAATGAAAAACCAGATACTCGGCATCGTTCTGATGACCGTGCTTATTTTTATCTGGTTGAATTATTTCGCGCCTCGGCGCGCTCCCGTCGAGCCGGAGCCCGAACAGCCCGAAACCCAAACGACTTCCGTGCCCACGGACGAGGAACCGGAGACTACCGAGGAGACCCAAGAACCCGCCGGCGAGCCGTCCGCTGAGTGGCCCTATCTGCCTCCCGTGCCGGAGACCGTGGAACCCAGCGACGAAATCGTACTCGAAAACGGCGAACTAAGGCTAGTGTTCACTGCGATCGGCGGTCGCCTGAAGCGCGCGGAGGTCGTGCTCGATTCGGCTTCGGACGATGTGGTCCAATTGGTGCCTGAAGCGGTCGAACCCGATACCCACGCCGTCTATCCCCTCGGATTGTGGTTTCCCGCCCAGGAAGAACTGGGGAAAAAACTCAATTATCGCCGCTTTGACGCGGAGTTGGACGCCAGCGGCCACGCGGTAACGTTTACCTTGGCCACCCCGGCCCTCACGGTCACCAAATCCTTCGCGCTGACCGACACCCCTTTCGTGGTCGAGTCGAGCGTGCGCATCGAGAACCGCGAAGAAAGCGGCCGCCGGCTCGGGCGAGACCAGACTCCCGCTTACCTCCTCGGGTGGGCTCCCGATGTGGATTCCCCCGATAAGACCAAAGGCGGCCAGTCTATTGTCATGCGTCATGACAACCGCAACGATTATCAAGACACCCGAAAACTTGAAGCGGAGAATCCCATTAATTGGGTGCATAATGCCGAATGGATCGGTGTAAAAAGCGCCTACTTTGTGGTCGCTCTTAAACCGGATATCGCGGGCGAGTCCGAAGCTGAACCTACCCGCGCTTTTTATGATGGGGCGCCCGAAAACTTCCGCATTGGTCTCGCCGTGCCCCGCATGGAAATTCCGGCCAATGCCGCCGATGCCCAGGCATTTCGTGTCTATGTCGGCCCGAGCAAATTGGAGACACTGGCCGCCGCATGGCCCACCCTCGATTCGGCGCCGCGCTTCTTTCAGAGCGATACGTGGGCGTTTATGGACAAGTTCGCCAAGCTGCTGCTGCGCTTGTTGAACTGGTTCCATTCCTGGGGCCTCAATTACGGCTGGGCAATCATTGCGCTCACCGTGCTCGTGCGCGGGGCCATGCTGCCCCTGACGCTCAAAAGCATGAAGAGCATGAAGAAAATGCAGCAGCTTGCACCCGAAATCGAAAAACTAAGGGAGAAATACAAGGAGGACCAGCAAGAACTCAATAAACGCATGATGGAGTTGTACCGGGAGCGCGGAGTCAATCCCGTGGGTGGTTGTCTGCCGCTGCTTCTGCAGATGCCTATTTTCATCGGGCTTTTCCGCATGCTCAGGAGCGCGTATGAATTACGCGGCGCGCCGTTCATGTTGTGGATCAACGACCTGTCCCAGCCGGACCACCTCTTCCACATGCCCTACATGACGACGCTGCCGTTCGTAGGCGAGTATCTCGAATACTTCAATCTGCTGCCGATACTCATGGCCTTGTCCATGCTCGTCAGCCAAAAGGTGCTTCCCCAGAGCGGCGCCGCGGCCAATCCCCAGCAGAAGACCATGATGACCATCATGCCCATCTTCTTCGGCGTGATCTGCTATAGCATGGCGTCCGGTTTGAGCCTATACATCCTGGTTAGCACCGTGCTGGGCATCGTGCAGCAAGCCATTACCCGCATGCAGAAAGATGTAGATATTACCCCGAAAAAAAAGAAGGCTCCGCGTAAGCGCCAACATTTCTACAAAGCTGCGCAGGAACGCAAACGCCGTATCGCTAAGGAAACCAAGACCGAGGCGCGCCGGAGCCGTACAAACCGTCCCGCCAGCGTCGAAAAACAAGCAAAAGACGCCCCCAAGACGGACGGAAGTTAGAGGAGGAGATAGGAATCCATGAGATCCGTCGAAGTCAGTGCCCGAAAACGGGAAGATGCTATTAACAAAGCGCTCCAAGAGCTCGGTATCGAGCGTCACGAAGCCCACGTTGAAATTCTCGACGAAGGGAGCCCCGGGTTTCTCGGGATCGGCGTGCGCGATGTGACCGTGCGTGTATCCACAGAGGTGCCCGGAGAAGGGGGCTTTCCCATCGAAGCCGATGGCAATCGTGTCGATGCCGAACCCCGCGAGAACCGCCGCGGCCGCAAAAAGGGTCCCCGTAACGGCGGCGATAAACACCGGCCAAAACGAGACCGCAAGAACGGCGACCGTGGTCCCCGCGCCCAACAGCGCGGCCGGGGAGGCAAAGGCGGCAAACGCGACCGCACCAAACCCGGCGGCCAGCAAAAGAGCCGGGCGGGCAAAAGCGGGCGTAACGAAGCCTCCAGGAAATCAGACCGGCCAAAACGCAGGCGGTCCGAACGACCGAGAGACGAACGACCGAGACCCGAGCCCAAGGAACGGCCACCGGCGAAAGTCCTGACCGATCCGCGCAGCAGCCAAGCCGCCGCCCTGCTGCAAGAAGTCATCGCGCACATGGGCATCGAATCGACCGTACAACCCGTCGAAGCGGAACAGGGCGGCCTGAAACTCGCCGTGGAATCGCCGGATTCCGCGTTGTTGATCGGCCGGAAGGGCCGCAATCTCACCGCCATGCAATACGTGATCAACCGGATATTGAACCGACAGGACGAATGGCAGCAAAACGAGCGGATTGTCGTCGATGTCGAGGGCTACCTCGACCGCCGCCGCGATACTCTTGAAGATATGGCCACACGTTTTGCCGAACGTGCTAAAGCAACCGGGCGCCGCGTCCGCGTGAAACCGCTCAGT
>JAWODE010000325.1:0-3579 GCA_046483455.1 Candidatus Hydrogenedentota bacterium
GGGGCCTATTCGCCCGCGCCCGTGGTCTCGGAAAGCCTATTCGAGAACATCCGCAACACAATCCTCGATCCGTGTGTGCAGGGTATGGCGGAGGCGGGCACTCCATACAAAGGGGTTCTGTATGCTGGATTGATGATTACTTCAGAGGGACCGAAGGTCGTCGAATTCAATTGCCGCTTTGGTGATCCGGAAGTGCAAGTCGTGCTGCCCCGGATGAAAAACGATTTGGTGCCCGTGTTGCTGGCATGCTGCGATGGGACCTTGGACCAGATGTCACTGGAATGGGCGGAGGGCGCTTGCGTTACGGTGGTGATGGCCTCGGGCGGCTATCCAGGCTCGTATGAGAAAGGCAAACTCATCGAGGGAATTCCCGAGGCGGAACGCGAGACGGGGGCCATTGTTTTTCACGCGGGAACGACCCTTGCAAACGGAACGCTGGTTACCAATGGCGGCCGCGTTCTTAACGTGACTGCCCAGGGTGATGATATTCCGGGCGCAATTGCAAATGCCTACGATGCCGTCGGTAAAGTTCATTTCAAGGGCGCGCATTTTCGCAGGGATATCGGCAAGAAGGCGTTGAAACATTTGGGGGATAACAACGCCCCTTAAGAAGAGGTGTATCAGGTTTCTTCAGACAGGTTGCGAGCCCCAAGGCGTTTGCCGTTCACGCTCTGGGCAGCCAGCAAACTTTGCATAGCCTCGGCCAATACCGATTCAGCCCCTCGTGCACTGCCGTTCTTACATGCGACAATGCCCGCGCTCAAACGAGTTTTCGAGGGAAAACAAGGATCGGCGAAGGTTGTATTATCCACCTCGCTGATGATTTTTTGAGCGTATTGCATGGCGTGGCCAAGATCAACGTGCGGCAATACCGCCGCGAACATCGAGCCATCGTAGCGCGCCAGGATATCGAAGGTGCGGCTATAATTGCGCATGGCCATGGCGAGCTCGACCAGGAGATCGTCGAGGGATACCGCTCCCAGTTCGTCATCCAGCGCTTCGACCTCATCCACATCAAATACCACACATGAGACCGGGAAATTGTAGCGGTGGGCCTTCTCGACCTCTTCCTGGAGACGTTCAAGAAGACACCGGCGGTTGCGAAGACCAGTCAATTCATCGGTATATGAGACATCTCCGAGCGGGTCATTCGAGCCTTCGAGACAACTCATATCAAGTCTCTTGCGCATAGCAGCCTCTATTCGAATCATAAGCATAGGCAAGTCATAAGGCTTCGTAACGTAGTCTTCTACTTCTAAGGCGTTTTCGATAGAAAACTGTTTTCGAGCCTGCTTGTCCAATGCCAGTAGAATGATAACACCCGCCGTTTTCGGGTCTGCTTTAAGTTGCCGCGCCAGGGAAATCCCTTTTTTGTCATCAAGATTCGTATCCAGCACCACGACTCGGACATTGCCTTTACGACATTCCTTCCGGGCTTCAGTTCCGCTCTTGACAACCCGTACCTCGTAATCGTTCAGTTTCAGGCCTTCGGCGAGCTGTTTGGCACTGGCCCCGTCGCTATCGGCTACGCAGACACAGCAGGTGTGCACCTTCGCTTCCTCATGTTTGAACCCGTCAAATCCTCTCCCTCTCACACATTACAGTGTACCTGAATTTCGGCAAGGCACGCAAATAGGCGGGCAAAAAATATGCCCGAACATATTGTCGGACCGAGGTTTAGCAAATTGAGACTTCGGGAAAACCCGCCTTGTGGGATATGCGCCTGTGAGATTCCAGAAAATCTAGTTTGTGGCTTCGTCTTTTCTAGCGGAATACTTCCACTCATTGGATAAGAGATCGTGAACTTGACATTGAAGGCACCGGGGCCAAGGTATACGCTGGCAGCTTGTATTCGGCGAGGAACATTCTTAAAATTGGCCGCTAAACAGCGATTCCAGCAACTGAACGGCGCACACAAACTGAGGACAGGGATGAATTCGGCGTTTCGAGGACGGGGGCGGCGGCGGCCAACCATTAACATCACATCGCTGATTGATGTGATGTTCTTGCTGCTTATCTTCTTTATGGTTTCGTCGACGTTCCGCGAGCATCTGGGTATCAATGTGACCCTCCCGCACGCCGAAACGGCTATAGAACAAGAAATAGAACCTCACGAGATCACGGTAACCGAAAAGGGCGACTTTTTTTTCGGTCAACAACGTGTAGATGAAGCGGGATTGGAGGAGTCCATTCTCGAATTGTTGCGCGACAATCCTGATAGCGTGTTTGTGTTGCGCGCAGATGAAAATGCGGAATTCGGACGGGTAGTGCGCGCCATAGATATCGCCCGAAACGCGGGGGGCGCTCGACTCATTATCCCAACGCGTTACGATGAGCCCCGAGGAAAAAACCGCGGCCAGGGCGATGCGGAAGACAAACAGAAACCTCAATCGTCCGGCAGATAAGACGGTCCGTCCGCCAACAAGCTTTTCGAGGGGTCTGTCGAGGATGAGGAAGAGGGCTCTTGATTAGCCAAAAATGCATGCGAACCTTTTAACTTGGCCAGACGCCTTTTCACGGAGTCTGCATACTCGGCGTCAGGAAAGCGCGCAAGGTAATTCTCAAAGATTTCTATGGCCTGTTCAGGTTTATCAAGGTGGCGGAGGTAAACTTCGCCGATTCGATTTACTATGGGCAGAGATTCTTCGGCTTCGGATAGACAGTTGAGCCCGCGTTTCAACCACAATACCGCCTCGTCGGGGCGATCGAGTTTCATCAGGTTGTCCCCGGCGCGCAAGGATGCTTTCGCTTCCTTCGGAAACATGCGGGCAATAGCCATATACTCTCGAGCGGCGGCTTCGTAATCGCCTTTTTGCTCGAATCCTTCCGCGGCACCGTATTTCGGCTCATGACTAAGGGGTGTACCGGAGGGCATCACGGCATCCACCAGAATGTGGGAGGCCAAGGACATCAGCATAGGACCATAAAGAGCAAGAAGAGAGGTCAAAAGGCCGAGCACAGCGAGTATGAAAATCAGGGGAGAGTCGGAGAGCCAAAGATTAAGAAAGGCAAATTCCAAGACCAAAAAGATAATGAGTCCAAGAAATGTAAGGGCTTCTCCGGCCACACTGAGTTCCGTCTGATGCTGAAACCGCATTTTGAGGAGGTAGACGCCCCAACAGAAATAGGGAATGAGCATTAGTCCGAAGATGATCCAGACCAGCCCGAGTTGTTCAAGTAACTCCATGCGCTGTCACCTTGGCCAGATGGTTCGCCCCTAAATAGCACGTACCCACTACGGCTTGCATTCCTTCATTTAAAACCCCGCATATCCCGCAGGGATCGGCCTGGGGCAGGAGCGTGACCTGGATACCCGACCCCGAGTCGGAGGACTCGGTGACCATCGTGGTGACCACACCCTCCGCCGCCGACCCCTTCCACTTCGAGCCGGAAGTCATAGTGGTGGCTGGACGCATCGTGCTCCTGGATCACGAAGATCGGTCGCTTGTCGGCCCAGTCGAACCTGCCGGAGAGAAAACTATTCATTAAGTTCCCTCTCAATTTGTTCAGCTTGTTCTTTATCAATCAAAAGAGTTGTATTGTAATCTTTAAATCTTATATCAATACAATGACCTTTAA
>JAWODE010000335.1:0-6460 GCA_046483455.1 Candidatus Hydrogenedentota bacterium
ACTTAAATTCCAGAGTTCGGTGCCCTGATAGATGTCGGGTACGCCCGGGGCCGTGAGCTTCAGAAGTGTTTGGGCCAGGCTGTTAATCCGCCCGGGGGGGATGAGGTCGTTCACAAAACCCTCGAGCTTTGCCCGGAACGCCTCATCGGTCATCACCGCTTTGATGAAGTCGCGCAGACCGGTTTCATAGGCTTCGTCTTGCTGGGTCCAACGGGTGTGCACTTTAGCCTCGCGGACCGACTTTTCCATGTAAGCCGTCATGCGTTCGAGGCTGATGGGCCATGCACCAACGAGCGTCTGATAGAAGAGGTACTCCGAGTTTCGGTCCGGCACGTCCTCATTGCGATGGCGTTCGTTGTGTACGGCCCATGCGCGAACCGTGTCCGCCCACCGCTCGGGAATCTCCGAGAGCAATGCCAGCCGCGCGCGGACGCCCTCGCTGCGTTTGGTGTCGTGAGTGGTCGAAGCCAGCATTGCCAGGGGATATCGTTCCTGCCGTTCGATGTTCGCTTGATGGAACTGCTCTATGGAGTTCCCGAAATGGCTCGGGTCGCCTCCGACTTCATTTAATGCCGTGAGACGGTGATACCGGTAGAACGCTGTATCCTCGAGACCTTTCGCCATGGCCGGACTGGTTAACTGTTGGAAACGCATGGCCAGTTCGCCTTCGAGAGTTCCCGGGACCCTTAAGAGCAACACCTCGCCCAGGAACCGGAATAATTCAGGGTCCAAATCGGGATTCTCGACCTTGGCCTCTTCCACGGCCCGGCTCACGACGGTTTCGTCATCCTTCGAGACGGCCCCTCGGGACGCACGTACGTACGAACGGTATACCGGAAAGCAGACAGCTGTTTCGCATAGGGCCTCGCGCAACTCGTAGCGCGTGTAATCGCGATGGCGCCGGTGCCGCTCGCAGATGTCTACGAAAAGGCTTGTAAGCCGGTTGAGTTCGCTGCCCAGAAGTTCAGTAAGAACCAGCCGCTTGGAGGTCCGGGCCAATTCAGAAAAGTCTGTTTCTTCTCCGATAAATTCTTCATAAATCCGTGTGAGTTTGTCCTCGTTTTCGGGGTCGATAAACAATCCCATCACCAGATTCAAGAAATCATAGCCGGTGGTTCCGGCGATGGGCCAATCCGACGGCAGTTTCTCGCCGGGCTCGAGGATTTTCTCCGCCACGAGCCACGTTTCCGGGCAGGTCTGCCGCAGCCGGTGGAAATACTCCGCCGGCTCCCGTAGCCCGTCCGGGTGGTCGATGCGTAAACCGTGGACCCATCCTTTTCGTACCAGACGGATGGGTAATGCGTGAGAAGCCTGAAAAACTTCGAGGTCCTCGACCCGTAGTCCTGCCAAATCCTTAATATCAAAAAACCGCCGGTATCCGAGGTCTCTGCTCGCGGTGCGCCAGAAGGCCAGGCGGTAGTTCTGCAGCTCGATCAGGGCGTCGAGGGCGTCCGGGTTCCGGTTCAAACGCTTGACTTCGCTTTGGAGGGCTTTTTCGATGGCTGGATTCTCGCGGCAGAGCCTCGCGAGGAGATCGAGAAGCACGGCTTTATCGCGATGCCGCCGCTCAACGGCTTGACGGGCCGTAACGGTGGGACGTGGCAGGCGCGCATGGCTCTCCGCAAGAAAGGCCACGAGTTCCGAGCCGCATGTTTCCGCGGCTCGGGCTAATGGCTCTGCCAGGCTCGACGGGTCCAACGGAAAGACGTGTTCATGATAGTGGAGCGTGAAAACGCCTTGCTCATGAGCCAGTTGGAGCTGTCCATCTTCGAGGACACGGCCGTAATGATCGCCCAATACCGCCAGGAGTACCTTATTGGGCCAGCGGTTTTCTGACGCATCCCAGTCCACGTCAAAATACGTGGCATAGAGGCTCGATGGACCGTTTTCGAGCACGTCCCACCACCAGGGATTCTGTTTTCCGGCGATGGCCATGTGGTTGGGGACCACATCGAGCAGTTGGCCCAGTCCGGCGCTTTGCAGGGTTTCGCACAGCCGGGTGTGGGCCGATTCACCGCCGAGTTCCCGATTGATTCGGGTCGGGTCTACAACATCGTATCCATGGACGCTTCCCGCGGCGGCCTGGAGATACGGGGACGAATAAAAATGACTGATACCCAAATCGGCGAGATAAGAAACTAGGTCGGCGGCTTCCGCGAAGCCGAACTCAGGCTGCAGTTGAACACGGTACGTCGCGATAAATTCAGGATTCATGACGCAGCACTACCATGGAGTAAGCTTCAATCGTGATCTGCGTGCCGGCTTCATAGCGTTCGCCGTCATCTATCCAGCCGGTTTCCGTATCGAGTTCCTTAAGCCAACGTTCTGCGAACGTCTGGTCCGGAAGGGTGAAATCCAAGGGTTCATGATGTGCGTTGAAAATCAGGTAAAAGTTGTCGTCAGTGACCCTTTCACCGCGGGGATTGGGATTCGGGATGGTTTGACCGTTGAGATAAACGCCCAGCGATTTTGCGTAACCTTGCTCCCAGTGTTCCTCGGTCATTGGCTCGCCTTCCATGGTGAACCACGCGATGTCCTTGGTTTCGCTGCCACGAATCGCCTGGCCCTGAAACCACCGTCTGCGGCGAAAGACCGGGTGTTCCCCGCGGTATTGGATAAGCCGTTGGCAGAATGCGAAAAACTCTTCATCTTTATTGGCCCAGTCGTACCAGGATATCTCGTTGTCCTGGCAGTACGCGTTGTTATTACCCTGCTGGGTCCGCCCGATTTCGTCGCCCCCAAGCAGCATAGGAACGCCCTGCGAGAGTAACAAGGAGACCATGCAATTGCGTCGCTGGCGGGTTCGTAGGTGAAGTACCTTTAGATCGTCGGTGGGACCTTCGACACCACAATTCCACGACCGGTTATGGCTTTCCCCGTCCTGGTTGTCCTCGCCGTTGGCCTCGTTATGCTTTTCGTTGTACGAGAAAAGGTCATTGAGCGTGAATCCGTCGTGCGCGGTAATGAAATTGATGCTGGCGTAAGGAAGGCGCGAGGTGTTTTCGTAGAGGTCGGAGCTACCGGTAAACCGTGAAGCGAATTCTGCCAGCGACTGGTCTTCCCCCCGCCAGAAATCGCGCACGCAATCCCGGTACTTGCCGTTCCACTCGGTCCAGACCGGGGGAAAATTGCCGACTTGATAGCCGCCTTCGCCGACGTCCCAGGGTTCGGCGATGAGTTTCACCTGGCTGATGACAGGGTCCTGCTGAATGATGTCGAAGAACGCCGACAGTCGGTCCACGTCGTGCAATTCGCGTGCCAGTGTGGCAGCCAAGTCGAAGCGGAAGCCATCCACGTGCATTTCCAGGACCCAATAACGAAGCGAGTCCATGAGGAGTTGAAGTACATGGGGGTTTCGCATGTTTAGGCTATTACCGGTGCCTGTGTAATCGGTGTAATGCCGCATGTCTTCGGCAAGACGGTAATAGTAGGCATTGTCAATCCCTTTGAAGCACAGCATGGGCCCAAGTTCGTTCCCTTCCGCCGTATGGTTGTACACGACATCCAGAATGACCTCGATGCCCGCTTGATGAAACGTCTTTACCATCTGCTTGAATTCAGCCACCGCGGCGCCAGGCCGTTTGTCGTGAGTGTATTCGAAATGGGGAGCGAAATAGCCGATCGAGTTGTAGCCCCAATAGTTCCGTAATCCTTTATCCACCAAATATTTGTCATGGATGAAATGGTGAATGGGCATTAGCTCGACGGCGGTGACGCCCAGCTGTTTGAGGTATTCAATGGCGGCAGGCTGGGCCATGCCTGCATAGGTTCCCCGTAATTCTTCGGGAATATCAGGGTGCCTGGCGGTGAATCCTTTGACGTGGGTTTCATAAATAACTGTTTCATGCCAGGGAATCTGCAGGCGGCGGTCCCGACTCCAGTCAAAATGAGGCTGATGAACCACGCAACGGGGCATAAAGGGTGCACTGTCGCTGTCGCTGATTGTGTCGGGACCTTCCTTAAATCGGTAAGGAAAAACAGCCTCGTTCCACTCCACCTGACCTTCTATAGCTTTGGCGTAGGGATCAACCAGGAGCTTGGCTGGATTGCAGCGGTGGCCCTTGTCGGGCTCCCACGGTCCGTGCACGCGGAATCCGTAACGTTGTCCCGGCTGGACCTCCGGGAGATACGCATGCCAACAGTAGCCGGTTACTTCGGTTAGTTCGATACGGGCCTGTTTGTTCGCTTCGTCGAACAGGCACAACTCGACACGTTCGGCGATCTCGGAAAAGAGAGAGAAATTCGTACCAGCGCCATCATAGACAGCGCCCAATGGATAAGGTTGCCCCGGCCATACTTTCATGATCATGCGCCTCCCCAGGATTCCTGCAAAAATACTGCGCTATGCGGATATGTAGGGACTACAACGTGAGTAACCGACTGCTTAGTGGACGGCATCGGGCCTCTGAGTAATTGCGTTCTTTAGCCGTTGGACTCTCTTTGGCCGTTCCGCTCGGACAAAGAGCCATTTATAGGAGTCTCCAAAACTTTTTCATTGTAGCACAGGTGCATCGTTTTGAAAGCAAAAAGTCGCTAGCGATATGCAAATAAATGTTTTCCAGAGACGGGTTTGACGAAAGGGCTACCTTCTTATGAGCCAGACCTCGGCAAGATAGGACCATTGGCGCCAATTGAGGTGGTACTCGTCGATGTCTTCGAACGTTAGTGTGATTTTACCGTCGGCCACCAGCTCCTTGGGGATGGGAAATTCTTTAAAGGCATCGTTCCCCTGGGGATATGCGGAGGGCTCGAGGCGTTTCCCGTCCACGACAGGCCGTAACCGGCCTTTGCCCGTCGCACGCAGGAGGTACTCGCTCTCGGGGTCAAGGCCCCGGTAGCTAAGTTCTTCAGGCCAGCGCATCATGCACAGCCACGACAGACGCTGGCGGCTGAACCCGTCGTCGGTCCAGGGAAAATGGGGATTGCGCTCCTCGACCCGGTCCGGTTCGACCCAAGGGCCGGCCGGCTGCGCTACGTGGGGCATCTGAGCCACGTTTCCAATATCGTCGTAATAGCTGCCCGGCCCGGGCGACTCCCAGGTGCGAAGCACCTCGAGACGGGCCAGTTTTTCCTTCTCCGTCGCGAAGTTGCGAATCTTGGCAAACTCATCCTCGAGCCACCAGCGATTGTTGAGCGGCCGGTCCACGTAATCGAGGATAGCGCCGCGTTCGCCGTTCCGTGCCTGGAACCGCGGTACGCTGGTCTGGTAGCCAATCGAGTCAAACATGGCAACGCATAACTCCTCAATCCGCTGCCGCCACTTTGTTTTGATGGGCTCGGTCTCCGCCTTTTTCAGGATGGCCTCTGCTTGCTCTATGGCCGCCGCGCTGCCGATGACCGGTGCTTGCCCAAGGAGTTCGTTGACGGTCTCTTCAAGCGCGGTCTCATAGAGGTGACGGTGCCGCGTATAGGCATCGTAGTACGCGCGGAGCAAGCACAATTGCCAGCGCCAGTTGTCCTTGAGATGGGGCGCGTCGTTTTCCAGGGACTGCCAAAGGTCCAACGTGGCGTCGACAGCGCCGTTGTCGGCTAAAATGCCCTCCCAGTTCTTTTCGAGGGCAAGAATGCCGTCGGCAGCCCGCACGGCGACCTCCGTTCCAAAAAACACATTGGCGTATTCGATGCAGGTTTGGCGCGGTTCGGTGTAGGGGTTCCACCCGAGGCGGCTCCATACGGCTTTGTTCACGTCGTCGTTGATGCCGTCGGAATAGGTTAAGAACCCGTCTGTCCAAGGGGCATACCAATTGTGCACGTGGGTGTACCAGGCGGGCTGCGGATTGGGACCTTCGCGTCCGAGGGTCAGTGCATAGGCCTGGTCCCACCAATAAACCGGATACTGACAGATGAGGCTGTGAGTAATATCGGGATAGTGGCGGAGCTTGTATTTCGGAGCCAGTCGGCGGCGCGTGTCGGCCATCGAGGGACTCGATGGACCATGCACGACGCCTCCGAACCATTCGGGCTCATGCGTGTCAATCCACGCGAAAAATGCATCGACGGCGTCGGAGTTGAAGCCTTGCAGGGATATCCAGATTTTTGCGGCTGGGTGGTGTTTCTGGAGGCGCACCGCCATATCGGCCGCGTAAGGTAGAAGCAAGTTGGGATGATTATCTCCCGGGTCTCCTCCAGGGATGAAAACCGCGCTGAGCAATGGGCAATTTCTGAAGAAATCCTCGCGCTTTGCAAGCGATTTGGCACGGCGTTCGTCTTCATTTAAGTCAAAGGTGGCGGGAATCCAAGCCCAGTAATCAATGCCGTAACGCTTGCAAATCTCGGACATGGCGACGTTCATCTCGCTCCGGGGGATGGGGAAATGCGGGCCCGCCTCGTCCTGGGGGATGTTTTCGATGCAATTTGTCCCGAAGATAACGAGTTCGCGGATATACTGATCGTACGTCGCCACATCCCACGCATCATACGCGTTCGCGGTATTTCGGTAACCGAGTTGGTGCCCGCGGAT
>JAWODE010000423.1:0-18470 GCA_046483455.1 Candidatus Hydrogenedentota bacterium
TTGGACCCGGACGCCTGACACGAGGTCAGGCGCTACATCCGGATTGTCTAAAATGTCGTTTAGGGAAACGCCAAAGCACGAGAATTCTCCCTGCCCCAATCTCACCTGATGGGTGTCCGAAAAGATCGAGTTTACTGGCGTTTCTCAGGCATTTCTCTTTAATTCACCAGTATTACCCGGCGATTGGGAAATACTCCGCGCAAAATACCCCGCGCATCCTTGCGCTTTCCGCCATGCTTACGGTTTAATAGGCGCTTGCGATCTCTGATGGCTGTGGCGGAGGCGAAGGGAGAAACCCAGCGTGAAAACCAAGCTCAAAAACAGCGAGACCATTTTGTTCATTGGCGACAGCATCACGGACTGCGGACGCAGGGCCGAGTTCAGCCCGCTTGGAAACGGGTACGTCAAGCTGTTCGCCGACCTGCTGGCCGTCCGCGAGCCCGGAAAGGCCTTGACCATTATCAACAAAGGCATTGGCGGCGACACCGTCAAAGGCCTCCGCGACCGGTGGAGTGACGATGTGCTCCGCCACAAGCCCGACTGGGTTTGCATCAAGATCGGTATCAACGACCTTCATCACACGCTCATGAACGACGACCCCATTCCGCCGGCCGATTATGAGGTGGCCTACCAAACGATTCTCGAGCGCACCGCGAAAGACTTGCCCAAGTGCCAACTGTTGCTTATCACCCCGTTTTACATCAGCGTCGAAAATGATGAGCGTTCTTTCCGGAAACAGGTGCTGGAACTCCTGCCCAAATACATCAGCGTGGTCCAGCGTATGAGCCGCAAGTACAAAACCCGCCTGGTGAAGAGCCAGGAAATATTCCAAAAGCTGCTGAAACACCGCGAAGCCGACACATTTTGTCCAGAACCCATTCACCCGAATCTGACGGGTCACCTGGTTATCGCTGAGGCCGTTTACAAAGCACTAAGTGATTAGTCCGTCGACGTAGCCAGCTCGACGGCATCTGCGTTATCTTTTTCTTCGTCATATCCGAGGGCTTGATATTGGGCGGGGTATTCCTCGGAGACCCATTGTTCGAAGAAGTTTCCGTCTTGTTCGTAGAGATCGCTCTGTTCGTAAAGGTCGAAAACTTGCCCAATAGGCGCATCGCAGAAGAGGATTCCAAATTCTTCGCGCGCTTCTTCGATCGAGTCGCCCTGTAGCAAGCGGTAGCAGGCAGCCGCAACCGCCGCGCGGTGTACCCCGCCCTGACAATGGACCAGCATGGGCTGCTCTGCCTCGGAAACAATCGAAATGAACGTCTGCAGGGATTCCGGCTCAGGCGGCCGCCGCATGGTCCAGTCGAGGTCATGGTGCTCGACACCCTGCTTGGCACAGACGGCGGTTTCGTTGCGGTACCAGAAGTCGTCGGGCGATTCTCCGCGGAGATTCACGACGGTTTTGATATCGTACCATTCGAGCGTGACGCTTAAGACAACCGCGTTCATCTGGCCGGAACGGTAATAGGCATTGGGGTCCACCTCCTGGAGATTGGCCCCGAGGCGGGCGCAGCCCGTCGAGAAAAGCGTGGTGAACACTACCAACAAGAGAACGGGGTACCGAAGAAGGGGAGTCGCGTGGGTCCGCGTGGTTGATCCCATCTCCTTGTTTTCAGAAACGTGGGATTCTGTAGGTTTATTGGCTGTGTGTGGACATCTGTGGGGCATTTCGGCGAAAATCCTTTCAAGTAAGTGTCAACATATCGAAAGTACGGTACCCGTCATGAGAAAATCAAGCTATGTGGTCTTTGTATTCCTTATACTCCTTGCCGCGGCGGCAAGTTCCGCGCAAACCAGTCCTGATGCAACCTTCCGCCAGGCGCTTCGCGATATCGGTTCCGATTTGCGCCTGATGTGTCTGGCGGCGCATCCGGACGACGAGGACGGCGCGACGCTCGCCAAGTACGGCAAAGAATTCGGTATCGAGACCTATGTCGTCATCGCGACGCGCGGGGAAGGGGGTCAAAATGAAGTCGGTCCCGAGCTATACAACGAACTGGGCGTCTTACGCACATTCGAGCAGTTGGCGGCGGCGGAGATAACCGGTGCGGAAGTGTCGTTCCTCGATCTGCCGGATTTTGGTTATTCCAAGACCCGCGAAGAGACGTTCGAGAAATGGGGCCGCGAGGAGACGCTTCGCCGGATTGTACAAGCCATTCGCGAGATACGTCCCGACGTTATCGTCACGCATCACAATCCGGAGAACGGCCATGGGCATCACCAGGCGATAGGTAAAGCCGTGCAGGAAGCTTTCGAAGCGGCGGCTGATCCGGAAGCATTCCCGGAGTTGGCCGAGCAGGGCTTTGAACCGTGGCAGGTCAAGCGGCTCTATGTGCGTGCCTGGGAAAAGCCCGAGAATCCAGATGCCATCGAGGTCAGTATCGACGAAGTCGACCCCCTCGCGGGTGTTTCGTACGCGGAACTGGCCGCACGCGCCCTGGAACAGCACCAATCGCAGGGGATGCAATTTCTCATCGACCCGTTGCGTTCCGGCGAGATGCGGGTGTGGTATGTACCGGTAAAGACGGCTGAGAGTGAAGCAACCGCAGGGAAAGTCCCTGCGCCTGACGGAGCGGCGCTGTTTCGCGGCCTTTCCGACCGTGTGACCGAAGCCGACCGCGCCCTGGCGCGGTCGACAGAGTCTCCCGAGGCGTTGCAACCGCGCCTGCTTTCCGCTGTAGCATCGATCACGCCGGACAGCCCTCTTGCGGAACGCCGCCTGCGCCGTGTGACCCGGGCCGCGGCCCTTTCGATGGGCTTGACCGTCGAGAGCCGTGTGAATGATGCGGAACTGATCCCCGGCCAGGAAGCTCAGGTCGAAGTGATAGTGACCGACGAAGGCGAAGGGGATTGCCAGGCCGTCGAGTGCACCCTGAACGTTCTCGCGTGGACGGCGTCGCAGGAATACAATCCGGTCAAAGCTAATTTTGTCGATGGTAAGGCCGTTGCAATGCTCCCCTTCGCGGTGCCGCAAGAGCAACCGGTCAATGTGCCCCCTGCGAAGCATTTGTATGACGAAAACTTCCTGGAACCGCAGTTGGAGGCGGTGGTGCGGGTAACGTGTGGAGAGCAGGTACTGACGCTTCGGGAACCGGTGCGTTTCGATATCGCTCCGCCGGTGACCATCGAATTCCCGGGCGAACCGTTTGTGGCGTTTGTGGAACAGGACGCAGTTGTGCCGTTCACAATGCGGGCCACGAACCACGCTGGGGGAGCGAACAAGGTTACGGTTGTCCTCTCGCCCTCGTCGGCGTTCAAAGTGCTCCGTGCGTGGGACGAGCGCACCATCCCCATCGAGTTCAAAAAGGAAGGCGAAGCCCGGGTCATTGATTTGCCGCTTGAATTGCAGCGGGGTATCGGCGAACGGGAGGTCTTTGTGACCGCGATGCTCGAGGGGTTTGATTATGTCTTTCACGGTCAGGGCCAGCTCGTGAAAGCGACGGTCCCCGAGGATGTGAAGGTGGGCGTCATTACAGGGTACGACACCGTCACGATGGAAACCCTCGAACGCTTGCGGGCGCCGCACGAAGCCCTCGATGAAGGCGAGATCACGGCCGAGCGCCTCGAGCCATTCGACGTTGTGATTGTCGATATCCGCGCCTACCACGTGCGCGACGATTTGGTCGCGAACAACCAGGTTCTGCTCGACTATGTGAAGCAGGGGGGCACGGCCATCGTGATGTACCAGAAAACCTTCGAGTGGAAGCCGGACTACGCCCCTTATCCCATTCACCTGTCGCGCAACCGGGTGACCGTCGAGGGCGCGCCTATCGAGGTGCTGGAGACGGACCATCCGCTATTCACGACGCCCAACGCCGTCGTGCCTGAGGACTGGCTGAGCTGGGTGCAGGAGCGCGGACTGTATTTTCCCGACGAGTGGGACGAACGGTACACGCCGCTCATCCGCACGAGCGATCCGGGGGAGGACATTCCTCCGGGGAGTTGCCTGGTCTGCGATTACGGAGAGGGGACCTACCTGTACACGGCGCTGGTGTGGTACCGGCAGCTTCGCGAGGCCCATCCCGGCGCGTTGCGGGTATTCGCCAACATGCTGGCGCTGGGGAAATGATTTTCGGTGTCGGGATTCTGCATACATGATGATTTTGAAGGAGTAGAAGGAGAGAGGAAGTTTTTATGTCCAAGCCAGTTGCTTTTGCGGTAGCCGCGCATCCCGATGATATTGAATTCATGATGGGGGGCACGCTCATGCTCCTCGGAGAAGCCGGTTATGAACTGCATTATATGAACATTGCCAACGGGTCAATGGGTACCGCGACGCATTCGCGGGAAGAGATCATCGCCATGCGCACGGAGGAGGCGCGGCATGCCGCGGAGATGCTGGGGGCAACGTTTCACGAGCCTCTGGTCGATGACCTCGATATTTATTACGATCGACAGCTTCCTCGCCAGGTGTGCTCTGTAATCCGGGAGATCAAACCGAAGATTATGCTGGTGCAACCGCCGCGGGATTATATGGAAGACCATACAAATGCCTGCCGGTTGGCCGTATCCGCGGCCTTTTTCCGCGGCATGAAGAATTTTATTACCGAGCCGCCGAGAAACCCGATCGCGGACCCTGTGACGTTGTATCATGCCCTGCCGTATGGCCTGCATGATCCCCTGCGGAAACGGGTTTGGCCTGGGCAATATGTGGATGTTACCGCCGTGATCGAGCGCAAGCGCGAAGCCTTGGCTTGCCATACCAGCCAGAAGGAATGGCTCGATGTCAGCCAGGGTATGGATAGCTACCTTATTACCATGGAAGAGATGTCTCGGGAAGTGGGCGCCATGTCGGGAAAGTTCGAATACGCCGAGGGATGGCGGCGCCATCTGCATCTCGGTTTTTGTGCTCCGGAAGACGATCCCTTAACCGAGGCGCTGGGCGATAAGGTGCTCGTATCGCAGGCCTATGAAGACGCCCTGGAAAAAGGGGACGTATAGGCGAAAAACAGGGACCCCCTGGTTTGCGCAGCAAACCGGGGTCTGTCCCGCCGGTTTTTCGCGTATGCGATGCACACACTGGCTTGTTCAACTGCTTCACAGCCCTCGTTTTTTCGGGTTCGTGCTGCTGAGGACCTAACCCGCGGGGACACCCGTAACGGCACTCTTGGTATAGTCCTCATTCTGTTGGAGGTATTCGTTGCCCCGTTCATTATATTTCAGATTTTCGGCGATGATGTTTGTGCAGTACGCCATTCCGGCGTGCGTGGCGCCCATTCTGAGCCTTTATCTTATGAACAACCTCGGGTTTTCGCCCAATCAGGCGGGGCAGGTTATCGCCGTGCTGGCCATCGGAGCGATTTTGGCGCCGTTTGTGGCTACTTATATCGCAGACCGGTTTCTGTCGGCCCGGGTGATGCTCGCCTTGTGCCACGCCGTGGCGGGGGTGGTCATGGGCATTTTCTCGGTGTCCCAGACCTTCTGGGCCGCGTACATGCTGTATTTCGTATACGGATTGTTGTTTCTGCCCACCCATGGTCTGTCCAACACGGTTGTGCTGCACCGGGTGGGCAATGCCAAACGGGATTTTGGCGGCATCCGGATGTGGGGTACGGCCGGGTGGGTGTTTATTGCGTGGACCTTCGGTCTGTTCTGGCTCAAGGGGGCGGCGCCGGGAGAGCCCGACCCCCGATTGGTGGACGCACTGCGGTTGTGTGCGTTGCTTCATTTCGCCCTTTCGGTCTATTGCTTCGCCCTGCCTAAAGAACGGGACGTGTTGGATTCCCCGAAGACGCTGATTCCGTGGGAGGCGTTCCGTGTGTTCACCCGGCCCAGCGTGATCGTGCTCTGCATTGCGTCTCTGTTTACGAGCGCGGTCCACCAGCACTACTACTTCGGCATGGCGCCGTTTCTGAAAAGTATCGGAACGCCCGAGAACCTCATCATGCCTCTCATGAGCATCGGCCAGGCCACCGAGGTGCTTATGCTGTTTCTGTTGGGGCGGGTCATGACCCGCCTCGGCACGAAGCGCGTACTGCTTATCGCGCTGGCGGCCCAGGTGCTGCGTTTTACGGTATTCGGCATCGGTTCACCTTTCCCGCTGGTCGTCGCGGTGATTACCATGCACGGACTCTGCTACGCATTTTTTTTCACGGCGGCGTATATCTACATCGACGAACACAGTACCCGGCAGGCGCGCGCGGGCGCGCAACAGTTGTATACGATCCTCATCATGGGGTTCGGCTATTTCCTGGGCCACACGATTGCCGGGAAGCTGGGAGACTTGTTTCTCGACCCGGTGATAGGAGGTATTGACTTCCATAAGTTTTGGGCTGTTCCCGCCGCGGGGGCGGTGGTTATTGGCTTGTTCCTGCTCGTGGCTTTCCGTGCCGAAGCGCCGGTGTCCCACCCTTCACGCGCCCCCGAAGAAGTGCCTGACACCGATGCAATGTGAGGAGTCACGCGCGTTCTCGCGTGCCGCAGCTCCGGAGACTCAGCTTTCCCCTTTCAAGCCCCGGAGAGGCGGTGGAGACCGGGTTTGAACCTAGGAAGGGATGGGGGAGACTAGGCGAGGTTAGCCGGCGATCCGACTTCATAAATTTGCAATATATTGCGGGCGTATGCTACGCTTTTCCGCGCTCAATCAATAGTGTCTACCCGTAGCTCAATTGGATAGAGTGCCTGGCTACGGACCAGGAGGTTGGGGGTTCGAGTCCCTCCGGGTAGGCCATGCATGCTCGCGCGCAGCACCTGTAGAAACGGGTGTTGCGCGCTTTGTTTTCCGGCGGGTTTCGCGTGTTGGAACCGTTTTGAGTATTATGGTTCTGAAAGATGAGATAAACCTATCTCGTCACGGGAGGCGAGTGGCTTAAAAAGAGTTTTTTGAAGCGCGGGGGCTCACCTGCATTCATAGTCGGGATAGGCCTCTCTCGCGCTGTGGGTGTTTCGTGGGGCCGCTCCCTCGAACATTCGGGATAACGGCAATGGAATGGACAGAATTGGCGGAATGGTTGAACGGGATCAAGGAATCCGATCTGCCAAAGCCGCCCATTGCCCTCGCTCCGGCGGTTCGGATCGAAGACATGAACCGTTACTTGGGCGCATTGCGCGATGAAGTGGCCAAGGGGGCCGACACGGCGCGTGCCCGTACCGGAGCGCTCCAGCGCGAAATAGGCCTGCTTATGGAATTGGCCCGGCCGCGCTCCCTTAACAAGGCCGCTGAAACTCCTCCAGTCCCGGTTGCGGAATCAGCTCCGGTTCAATCCGTTGTTGAGACGGGTCCGATAATTGTGGCCTTCGATTTCGAGACCACGGGCCTGTATCCCCACGAAAGCGACATCGTCGAGGTGGGTGGGGTCAAATTCACGCCCATGGGAGAGGTCATTGATCGGTTCGAGCGGTTTGCAAATCCCGGCTACGCGATTCCGGCCGACAGCACGGCGGTGTCGGGTATTACCACTGACATGGTGGCGGGAGCGGAGCCGCCGCTTACGGTGCTTGACGCTTTCATCGCGTGGGCCGGTCTCGAGACGGTCTACGTGGCACACAATGCGGCCTTTGACGCCGGATTCATCGAGGCCACATACGACAAAGCCCACAAGCCGTGCCCCCCGCTTAAAGTCGTCGATACGCTTGAATGGGCGCGTTCGTTGGGACTGAAGACGAAAAATTACAAGCTCGGCACACTGCTCGCTTATTACCATAAGAATACTGCGGGCCTCCACCGTTCCATGGCCGATGCGCACGGCGTCATGGAGCTCGTGCTGCAGTTCATTGCCGGACACCTCACGCCGCTGGAAGAAGTCCTGCGCTGGGCCAAGCCCCTACCCTTGCCGCCGACTTCGAGGCGGTAAGGAGAGTGCATGCGAAAGGATAGGAAGTCTAAACCAGGACAAGACACCACACCACGGGTGACTCAAGACGACATCCTGCGTGGCCTGCAAGAACTGGGCGTTCGGCGGGGGGAGTTGGTGTATGTCCATTCGTCGCTGAGCGCGTTTGGCTATGTGGACGGCGGGGCGGATGCCGTGATTGATGCGTTGTTGGCAGCGGTTGGACCGGAGGGCACGGTGGCGGTGCCCACATTTACATGGGAGCGCAATCACGCGAAATCCGTGGTCGAGTTCGACGTGGCGAACGACCCGAGCGAGGTGGGGCGCATCACGGAGGTGTTCCGGCAGCGTCCGGAGGCCATCCGCAACGAGCACGTGTGCCATTCGACGGCGGCGATCGGGCCGGCGACGGAAGTGATAATGGGCGGGAGCGTCCATCCTTTCGCTTATGATGCAAGCCTGTATAGATGCTACGAACTCGATAGTTGGTACATTTTTCTGGGTTGCGGGTTCTCGTCGGGCACGGCGCTGCATACGGTTGAAGAAATGATGCAGGTCCCCTACCGGTATTACCGCGGTTTCGAGGGCTCGACGGTAATCCGCCCGGACGGGACGCGCGTACCGGCGGTGTCGGTGGAATTCTTGCGCCAGGACGGGTATCGCAATGATTTCGCCAAGATGGACGCTGTTTTCCAGGCCGATGGGATTCTGCGTCATACCCACGTGGGAAACGCCACATTGACCGCCGCCCGGATTCGTGATGTCATAAACGGGAGCGTGAAGTACCTTGAGGACGATATCTGCTACCTATTGGACCAGCAGTCTCGGACGCGGTGGTATGCACAGGGAGAGGCGGGGGTGTGAAAAAACCGCGGGGCGGCGAATCGCCGTTTTCTGGAATGGTAGCAGGGATTTTGTGTATGCTCGGGGCTGTAATCAGGGTATTCTACGACATGCCGTGGAGCAGTTACGTACAATGCCCTGTGGCGGCCAATCGCGTTCGTTTTTCTCCACTTGCAGAATCGGCGTACGTATACCTGATTTGTGGGCAAGAAGAAACGGGCGGCAGTAGCGCAAAGGGCAAGGGATAACTATGGCTGAGAAAAAAGATGTAATTCTGTCGGGAATTCGTCCGACGGGACGGTTGCATTACGGCAATTATTTCGGCGCGGTGAAAAATTTTATCGATCTCCAGGAGCGGAAAGACAATATTCGCTACTACTTCATCGCCGATTACCATGCACTGACCACCATCTCGGAGCGTGAGGATTTCTACCAGCAGACCATCGACATGCTGCGGACCTACGTGGCGTGCGGCCTGGACCCAGACTCCTCGATCATTTACCGCCAGAGCGACTTGCCCTGTACGGCCGAACTGACCCTGCTCCTGGGCATGATCACCAACATCGGGTTCCTGGAACGCGGCACGACCTACAAGGACAAGCTAAGCAAGCTCGAGGAAGCGCCGGGCGGCCTCGAGGGCAACCCGTTATCGTACGGTTTGCTCGGGTATCCGGTGCTGATGGCGGCGGATATTCTCATCGTGCGGGCGAACAAGGTTCCGGTAGGCGATGATCAGCGCCAGCATCTCGAGATGGCGATCGACATTGCCCAGCGGTTCAATAGCCGCTTTGGCGAAACGCTGACCGTGCCCGAGGGGATGGCCCGCCATGCGTTGCGCCTGCCCGGGCTCGATGGGGCGGCAAAGATGGGCAAAAGCGAAAACAACACCCTCGATTTGCTTGACGACCCGGCAACGGTGTTGAAAAAGATCAAATCGGTGCAGACGACGACCGATCCCGAGCCGCTGAATACCGAGAGCAACCGCCCGGAAGACGTGATTCCGCGAATGCCGAATACGGTGGGCGCGCTGTACCGGTTGCTGCATCTGCTTGCCCCTGAAGAGGTGTATCTGGACTTTGTAGGCAAATACCGCCGCGGCGAGAAATTCTACGGCACATTGAAAACGACGTTGGCGGAATATGTGTCGGCATTCAACGCACCCATCATTGAAAAATATCATGATCCGGCCAATTCGCGGGAGTTTGTCGAGGGATTTCTTCGGGAAAATGCGAAAAAGGTCACCCCGGTGGCCTTGGAAACGGTCGAAGCGTGCCGGGAAGCCATCGGGATTGGCCACAGTCTGTACCGGGCGTAGTACGGTCGCTCAGCCGGAAGGATGGGCATGAATATCCTGATCATTGGAGGTACGCGTTTCCTTGGGGCGGCCATCGCTCGCGAACTGGCGGGGGCGGGCCATGGCGTCGCGCTGCTTCACCGCGGCCGAACGGCGGGAAATGTCCCACCGGAAGCGGAACACATCCTCGGCGACGCACGCGATCGGGCCTTCGTAGAATCAATTTTGAAGCCCGGCCGTTTCGACGCCGTGGTGGACACCATTTTGAAATCCACGGACCTGGAGTGGTACCTGCCGTTGTTGCACAAGACCGTAGGCCAACTGGTGCACTGTGGTTCGACGGGGGTATATGCCCCGATGCACACGGTACCGGCTCGCGAATACGATCGCACGCCGTGCGCACCGGAATTGGGCGGCTTCGGGCAGAAGCTGGCGCAAGATAAGGCCCTGCTTGGGTTTTATGAGCAGACGGGGTTCCCTGTTTGCTCATTGCGCATCAGCAACGTATTCGGGGCCGGGGACGTGCCGCTCGATATTTGGGGCGCCCGGAATCCTCAGTATTTTCAACGTTTGGTTGACAGCGAGGAGGTCTGGATTCCCAAGGATGGAACGACCCTTCTCCAGCCGGTGCATGTCGAGGATTTGGCGCGGGGATTTCGCGCGGCGCTGGAAGCGCCGGAACTTGCCGCCGGGCAAATTTTCAATTTGTCCTCGGAGCGGGCGATCACCTTAACGCGCTATGCGGAACTGGCGGCGGAGCTTCTCGGGTCGCGGTCGGCGTTTCGGTATGTTCCCATCGACGAGATTCTGGCGACGGGAAAGGCCAACGAGGCCGGGCTCCGTTTTGTCTGCGAGCATATGTGTATCGACAGCTCAAAAGCCGGGCGCGTGCTTGACTACAACCCACAAGTCTCTGTGCGGGAGGGGCTTCGCAACAGCCTGGCTTGGATGGTGGAAAAGGGACTGTTGAGAGGAGACTTGGACAAGTGATGCGCCTTTCTATTCGTAACCATATGTGATAGACTCGAAATAGAGCTTTTAACACCGGAAAGGCGGTTTATATATATATGAAGAAACGAACCTTAGAAATTGTCTATATACTTTGTTCGACGTACGATGACGAGGGCTATCCGTTGCGTTTTAAGCGGGGGATTTTGCCGTCGAACACGTTGAACTGCCTGCGTACGCTGACTATGGAAGTGGGTAAGACAGGCGCCTTGGGCCCGGATGTCGATGTCGAGGTCTCGATCTACGACGATACGGTTCAGCGCATTCCGATGCGGCGCATCGTCCGGAAACTTCGTAAGCCTAATGCCGAGCTACTGGTTGGGCTCGTCGGGGTGCAATCGAATCATTTTGCGCGCGCGACGGACTTGGCAAGACAATTGCGCGAGCGGGGCGTGCCCGTGGTGGTCGGGGGATTCCATGTGAGCGGCATGCTCGCCATGTTTGATGAGATCACGCCGGACTTGCAGACGTTGTTGGATATGGGCGTATCTTTGTACCAGGGCGAAGCGGAAGCGCCGGGAGCCCTGGCCGGCCTGTTGCGTGACGCGCTGGCCGGCGAAATGAAACCAATTTACCGGCAGGCGGAGTATCCTGATCTTACCGCCGCGGGTGCTCCTGAACCTGATATCGAGTATCTCAAGCATTTCAAAAGTAATTCGATGGGGACACTCGATACCAGTCGGGGATGCCCCTTTAATTGTTCTTTCTGCACGGTGGTCAATGTGCAGGGACACCGTTTGCGGAATCGGTCCGCGGAATCCATCCTCAAAACGATACGAGCCAGTTACGAGCATGGCATTACCATGTGGTTTTTCACCGACGATAATTTTGGGCGAAGCCCCGTATGGGAGGACATCTTCGAGGGACTGGCGGTAATGCGGGAACAGGGCATGGATATCTCCTTCATGATGCAGATAGATACCCGTGCCTACACGATCCCCGGATTTGTCGAGAAGGCTCAGCGAGCCGGCTGTTACATGGTCTTCATCGGCATGGAAAGCGTGAATCCTAAGAACATCGAGGCGATGCACAAGAGTCAGAACGACGTCGAGGACTACGCCCATATGGTCGAAGTCTGGCATGACGCAGAGGTCTTAGTGCACGTGGGCTACATCATTGGTCTGCCGGACGACACGCGCGCGTCGGTACGCCGCGATGTCGAAACGCTCATGAACGACGTGAAGATCGACGAGGCCTCGTTTTTCATGTTGACGCCGTTGCCCGGCTCGGCGGACCACAAGCACATGGTCGAGAACAACATTCCCATGGAGGCGGACCTCAACAATTTCGACAGCCTGCACGAGACCTTCCGGCATCCAAGAATGGCGCCCGGCGAGTGGTTCCAAGCTTACCGGGAGGCGTGGGAGACGTTTTACAGCAAAGAGAACTTGGTGAACATATTGCTCCGCACGCCAAGAGCGCGGTACTGGCAGATGATGTGGATCGGCATGTGGTACCGCTACGCCACGCTCGAGGGCAGCCATCCCATGTTCACGGGCCTTATGAAATGGCGCGAACGCAAGGCCCGTCGCGCTACCTTCCCCCGCGAAAGCATCCCGCGCTATGCGTGGCGGTGCATCCGGGAAACGTTTTGGACCTTGCGCACGTACGCGCAAATCTTTCTCGAGTTTCAGGAAATCTGGATGTTGACGCGCAAGCCGGATGATCCCAAGTGGGCGACACTGGCGGAATTGCGGATGAAATGGGCGCATCTCCAAGATAGACTGAGTGAAATCGATGCCAAGGGCCGTTACGATGTGGCCGCGCAAGAAATTCGTGCGACGCTGGCATCCGCGGCCGAGCGGCTGCAGCAATTGAGCGCCAGTTCACGGGTGCGGAGCCGCCGCAGGCGCAAACGGCTTGCGAAACAAGCCGACGAAATCCACCAATATTTGCGTAGCTTCGACGTGCAGATGCCCACGTGGCGCACCATCGCGGACGCCGAGCGCTATATGGCCGATTCGCTTGTGAAACGGTACGAGGAACTGGCTATCAGCTACGTGGCGCAGCGCAGAAAGTTTAATGCCTACCGGAGAGATGTGCTTACCCGGTTCAAATCGGGGCGGATCCTCACGCTCAATGTATTGCTGTTACCCCGGATGGTGATCGTCGAGTTCCTCCTCGGCGTTCGCTTCATGTTCAGCTTCCTCACCCACGCGTAGGGCAAGAATCTGGAAAAGGCCGGGGACAAGCAACGGCAATCAGCGATTCTCAACGGGACAGCGGACCATGATTCGTTCGGCCCATCCGCGAACCATGAAGGTAGGACCGACAGGCGAGGGCGCCGGTCCCACACCGGACAGAAAAGAATTTTTGAGGCAGCGAACCATTGGAATCGAGCCCCTCTCGCTGTGTCGCGGTTTCCTGACCGCGACACTCTTCCGACCACGCGGGCCCGCGTGGTCTCCAATCCGGTGCAGCGAGAGGGAATACCGAGATTGGAGACCCTTCGGGTCGCCAGAGCGGCAGGGTCAGACCCAGCCGCAGCGAAGTCACAGTCCCGGTTTAGGAAGTTTTTGAGGCAGTACCCCGTTAATCGAACGCCATCGAGGTGACACGACAGCATGGAATACCGGTTTCTTGAACATACGGCGGATGTACGGGCGGAGTGCAGGGGCGCCACGTTTGCCGAATTGCTCGAGGCGGCTGCGCGTGTCGTTTATGCCGTGGCGTTCCAGCGCATGGAAGACCGCGATGACCGGCGGCGTTTGATCTGTGTAGAGGCAAATGGGATGGAAGACATTGTGGTGCGGTGGCTGCAGGAGTTGATATACCTCATGGAGGTGGAGCGGTTCGCCGCGACAACGTTCACTTTCCACCGGGCCGATGCGCATCGAGTGCAGGCCGAAGCGGGAGGATACGAATACGCTGCCGGCGATCGCGAGGATGAAGTCAAAGCCGCTACATATCACGGTATGTCAGTGCAGCAGGACGAACAGGGGTACCGCGCGGAAATTATTCTCGACCTATAACCACGCTCTGAGAGACACGTCATGGCGCGCAAAGAACTCAATCGAATTAACGATTACACGTGGGAAATCCCGAAACGCGGCAAGATGCGCGTGCCCGGGCGAATTTTCGCGGACGACCAGCTTATCAGGAAGATTCAGGCGGACAATGCCGTCGACCAGGTGGCCAATGTAGCGTGCCTGCCGGGTATCGTTGGTTATTCCCTTGCTATGCCGGACGCGCACTGGGGCTATGGCTTTCCCATCGGCGGTGTAGCCGCCACAGACCCCGATAACGAGGGCGTAATCTCGCCCGGCGGCGTCGGCTACGATATCAACTGCGGGGTCCGTTTGATGACGACGGCCCTCGACTACCACGATGTGCAGGACAAGATACGCGACATCGTAACGGGGTTGTATCGCGATATTCCTTGTGGAGTGGGTTCAAGCGGAGCCATTCCAAAGCTGAGCGCAAAAGACATGAAGCGCGTGCTGTCGAATGGGGCCGCGTGGGCCGTCGAGCAGGGCTATGGAACCCCTGAGGACTTGGCCCATACGGAAGAACACGGCCGGCTTAACGGCGCGGATGCAGACGCGGTATCGGAACGAGCGAAAAGCCGGGGGGAAAGCCAGCTTGGAACGCTGGGTTCAGGAAACCACTTTCTCGAGGTCGGCGTGGTGGACCGAATAGACGACGCCGGTATTGCGGATGCCTACGGCCTGCGGGCGGGGCAGGTCACCATCATGATTCACAGCGGCAGCCGTGGGCTGGGTTACCAGGTGTGCGATGATTTCCTGCAAACGATGGTGCGCGCGGCGGCGCGTTACCGCATCGACTTGCCGGACCGCCAACTCTGTTGTGCACCGGTCAAGAGCCGGGCGGGACGCGATTACCTCGCGGCGATGGCGTGCGCGGCCAATTATGCGTGGGCCAACCGGCAAATCATGATGCATCTCGCGCGCATTTCGCTCGAGAACACCCTCGGCACGCCGATGGATGCGCTGGATATCCGGCTGGTGTACGACGTCTGCCATAACATCGCGAAGTTCGAAATGCATGAGGTAAATGATGAACGGCGGCGGCTCTGTGTGCACCGCAAAGGCGCGACACGGGCGTTTCCGGGTAGCCGCGAAGAAGTGCCGGAAGCCTACCGCACGGTGGGTCAGCCGGTATTGGTACCGGGCGACATGGGTACGGCTTCGTGGGTCTGCGCCGGCACCGAAAAGGCCATGAGCGAGACGTTTGGCAGCGCGTGCCATGGCGCGGGCCGCATGAAAAGCCGCTCTGCCGCCCGAAAGGGCGAAAACGCTTCACAACTGCTGCGCGAACTTGAAGAGCAGGGCATCCTTATTATGGCGCGCAGCAAAAAGACCGTGACCGAGGAGAGCCCCAGGGCCTACAAGGACATCGACGCGGTGACGGCGGTATTGGATACGGCGGGCATCTCCCGGCGCGTTGCGCGCATTCGCCCCGTGGGGGTCGTGAAGGGGTAACCAGGCAACATGGGGGCTGACGGTACGCAGTTTCCAATGTAGCCCGGCTCCGTCGGAGGCCTTTTGCCGGACGCCGTTGGCGAAAGAGGTCCCACCCGGGGCAGCACCACGCGCTGGATTTTCTCTGGAGATGTAAAACAGGCTATTCTTGGGCTTCGGGAAATGTTCCAGCCTGAAGGATTGGTGCAATCCTTATGGGGGCTGTCTTAGCCGGCGATGGGGACACGAATAGGGGGAGAGTTTTGTCATGCATGCGCCAATGAGGTTCGCGGTTATCGGATGCGGGATGCTGGCCCGGCAGCAGCATATCCCGAACATTGCGCGGTCCGAGAAAACGGTATTGCACACCTGTTGCGATCTATCCGAAGAAGCCCTCCGCATTTGTGGCGAGGAGTTTGGCGCGCTCAAAACCACCACCGACTACCATGAGGCCATTGGCGACCCCGAGGTCGAGGCCGTGGTGCTGGCGACTACCGAAAAACTGCGATTCCCTGTGATTGCGGCCTGCGCGGAAGCGGGGAAACCGGTGTATGTCGAAAAACCCATCGCGGGAACGCTCGAGGAAGCCTATGAAATCCAGAAGGTCGTCAATGAGGCGGGGATTTCGTTCTGTGCGGGGCACAATCGGCGCAATTCCCCGGCTATGTTCGATGCCCACCGCATTTTCCGGGATCACATGGCGAATCCAACGCCTTGTCCATGGCGCCTCGACCGCGAAGGCGAAAGTCGGCCCGCGCTGCCTGATGACGGCGTCGCGGGGATGTCCGTCCGGATCAACGATGATTGGTACTCGTGGAAAGGCTGGGTGTTTGACAAGGAGCAGGCGCGTTTCGGGCCGATGCTGTTCGAGATGACCCACTTCACCGACTTGTGCAACTGGTTTCTGGCGGCGGAACCCGAGGAAGCGGTGGCCCTTTCGGGCGGCCTGCTTAATCACGGCGTGGTGGTCCGCTACAAGAGCGGCGAGATTGCCACGATCTTTATGGGCGCCAACGGGAGTTTTGGCTATCCCAAGGAACTCTACGAGGTCATGGGCAACGGGGGAGTCGTTGTGGTCGATCACATGGTCGAGGTGCGCACGGCGGGCATTGAAGACGCCCCGCCCCGTATATGTTACGACGTGCTCGACGACCGGTTCCCCGAAGTCGGTATGCAAGGGGGATTGCCGGGCTGGCTGGATAAGAAGCGCCGGGCCTGCGAGGAGATTTCCCAAGGCGCCGACCCGTTGCTCCTTCTGGCCGCAAGCCCCGATCGCGGTCATGGACGCGCCATCGACCGGTTCGTGGACGAAATCCGCGGCGAAGGCCCCGTCGTTTGCGGCGTCGACGATGCCGTTCTGGCGACGCGCGTAGCGTTTGCCGCCATCCAGGCCGACAGGAAGCGGCGCGTGGTCACGCTCGAGGAAATCTAGGCGGTATCGTCCAGGCGTCCGACAGGCCGTACATTTTCGCCGGTGGCGCCGGTCACGGCGTCGCCCATATCTTCGCGGGCTTTTTTCACGAGCGTCATCAGGCGGGCAACAACATCCGGATGCTTCTCCGCCACGTCCTGGGTTTCGCCCACATCTTCGCGCAAATTGTACAGCAAGGGCGGATGGTCCTTCGCGTTTTTCCATTCAGGACGGTACACGTGCAACTTCCAGGGACCGCTCCGCACGGCTTGCAACCGGTCATCGCGGTAGTAATAGAAGGCTTCGTGGGGCGATGTGGCGCCGGGCGCGCCCTTCATCAACGGCCAGATGTTCTTCCCGTCGATGATGCGGTCCGAAGGGGGCTGAGCCCCGGCCAGCATGGCGACCGTGGGCAGGATGTCCATGGTTGTGGCGACTTCCTTGCAGACCGAGCCGGCGGGAATTTTGCCGGGCCACCGCATGATGCAGGGTTCGCGCATCCCGCCTTCCCATGTCGTGTTTTTCTGACCCCGCAGGGGTCCCGCCGAACCGCTCCGGTAGCCGAGTTGCATGCCTGAACGTACGACGGGGCCGTTGTCGGACGTAAAGATGACCAGCGTCTGTTCGTCAAGACCAAGTTCCTGCAGTTTGTCAAGGACCTGCCCCACGCTCCAGTCGATCTCGGCGATGACGTCGCCATAAAGGCCGTGGTCGGTTGTGCCCTCGAATGTCTCCGAGGCCATTATGGGGCGATGGGGCATGTTGTGCGGCAAGTAAAGGAAAAACGGTTTTTCTTGATGGGCTTCAATAAAGCCGAGGGCTTCTTCCGTATACCGCCGTGTAAGGTAATGCTGGTCGGGGTCGCGTTCGACGACCTTTTCCTGCCGGTACAGGGGCAGCGGCGGCGACTGAAACGCTTGGCGCTTGTAGTAGTGCTTGTTCATGTCGTTGCTGTACGGCGTGCCGAAAAAATAATCGAAGCCCTGGCGCGTGGGAAGGAATTTGTCGTGGTGGCCGAGATGCCACTTGCCGAAGATGGCCGTCGTGTAGCCTTGTGCTTTGAGAAGCTCGGCCAGGGTGACCTCCTCCGGGTTCAGGCCCGTTACCGAATAAGGAAACAGGACGCGGTAGGCGAGTCCGAGCCGTTTGGGATAGCAGCCTGTCATAAGGGCGGCGCGCGATGGCGTACACACCGGGGCGGCTACATAGAAGTCGGTAAATTGCATACCCTCGCGGGCCATGCGGTCGAGGTTGGGTGTCTCGTATCCTTCCGCGCCGTAGCACCCGACATCGCCGTAGCCCTGATCGTCGGTGAAAACGATCACCACGTTGGGTGACCTTTCGGAGGCCCCGCGGGCGGTTCGGCGACCGAATACGGCCGCTCCGGCAAGAGCCACTCCCGTTTTCAGAAGTTCCCTGCGGCTTACCATAGTGCTTTTCTTGAGTAGAGGCATGGCTTCCCCCGAACGTTGCGCAATTGCTCGATACAATGTCTTCAAGGCCTAGTTTAGTGACCCGGGCGGCGGAAGTCCATTTGCCTTTAGCGGACGTAGTGCGTATCGTATGCGCGCATGGGACGCAAAACAGTTCGATTCAGATGCCATAGTTGCCGTCATTGTTGCCGGGATGTCGTGTGTTTACCGACGCCGTGGGATGTCATCCGGATTGTGAAAAACACGGGCGACTCTCCCTACCGTTTCCTCGAGTTCCTCGAG